>JAUWRA010000122.1 GCA_030610815.1 Methanosarcinales archaeon | reverse complement strand
GCCATCTCCTTCACAAGCCTGGCAATCTCATCCCCCACATCAGAAGTACCCCCACTACCGCCCATATCCTTGGTCAGCACCTTCCCCTCCCTGATATCCCGCTCAATAGCAGCCACAATAGCATCGCCAGCCCCCTTCTCGCCCATCTGCTCCACCATCATAGCCCCGGCCCAGATAGTAGCAATAGGATTGACCCGGTTCATACCCTTATACTTGGGCGCACTGCCATGAATAGGCTCGAACATACTCGTGCCCTCGGGATTGATATTACCACCCGGTGCCAGTCCAAGTCCACCCTGCACCATAGCGCCCAGGTCAGTGATGATATCCCCGAACATATTGGGCGTAACCACCACATCAAAGAACTCAGGGTCCTTCACGAACCACATAGTAACCGCATCAACAAAATTAAAGTCAGTCGTCACATCCGGGTACCCGGCAGCAACAGACTCGAACTCCTCGCGCCAGAACCCGTAGATATCAGTGAGCACATTGGCCTTGTCCACTGACGACACGTGTTTCTTGCGCCCCACAGCCAGCTCAAAAGCATACTTAATCACCCGCTGGGTCCCCTCCTTGCTTATCATACCGATCTGGTATCCAATCTCCTCGCTGTCAGTCTCGATATCCAGCCCGAACCTGGCATTGTACAGGGTGCGGGACACCTCCAGCACAGCCTTGCTCTCGCCCCGCTTTGCCCTGCCGCCAATACCTATATAGAAATCCTCAGTATTCTCACGCACCACAGTAAAGTCGATATCTTCCGGCGTCTTATCCTTGATAGGGCACCACACACCTTCCAGCAGCTTGATCGGGCGCAGGTTGATGTACTGGTCAAAATAGAACCGTGCCGCCAGCAGAATGCCTTTTTCAAGCACACCCGGCGCGATCCTGGGGTCGCCGATACTGCCAAGGTAAATATTGTCGTAGGTATTCAGTTCCTTAAGCGTATCCTCAGAGATAAGCTCCCCGGTCTCAAGGTAATGGTTGGCACCGTGGGGATAGTCTATCCAGTCCACATCAAAACCGTACACCTCACCGGCTGCATCAATGACCTTGCGCCCCTCTGCAATTATCTCAGGACCGATGCCGTCCCCTGCTATCACTGGTATCTTATACTGGCTCATGCGCTCACCTGCCGCCTGGTGAATTCGATAAGTCCCCCGGCATCCACGATACCGCGGAGGAAATCAGGCAGGCCCGTGGCCTGGTAGGTTTCGTTTTTGGTCTTGTTGGTAATGATGCCGGATGCAATATCCACGTCGAGTTCATCCCCTTCCCGGATGCGGTCCGTCTCAGCGCATTCCAGAAGTGGCAGACCTATATTGATGGAGTTCCTGAAAAAGATGCGGGCAAAGCTTTTAGCAATAATGCATTTTATCTGTGCACCTTTAAGTGCCAGAGGTGCATGTTCCCTGCTCGAACCGCAGCCGAAGTTAGTACCTCCGATGATGATATCGCCTGGGTTGACCTCACCAGCGAATTCTGGTCTTACACCTTCAAAGGCATGCTCTGCCAGTTCTTTCGGTGTATTGATAGTAAGATACCTGCCAGGTATGACGGCGTCTGTATCGATATCGTTCCCAAATTTCCAAACATTTCCTTTCATTGTATTCTACTCCATGATTTGAGGCTATAATAGGATCAAAGGATTATAGTATTTTGCTTAATACAAATCTCCGTAGAACCTGAGATAGTTCCTCACAGCAACCTTGGTCTGCTCAGGATAGTGTGCCTTCATGTACCTGAGAAAAGCATCCCTATCCCTGCATTCCTTCACAACGTCAAGCAACCTGCCGATCACTTCCAGGGATTGCCCTGACGGTCTTTTTGGCATCTCAAAAGATACGCACAGGTCATAGGGGCTGAAATCATCCCGCCTGATATGGGGTGATACCGAACCCATTAACACACCGGCCTCGATCTCGATATATGCAGGTACGCCCTGGCGTTCGAACCTGCCGTCCCCAGTCAGTATTGAAAAGTTATCCTTCGAATAGGAATGAAGTTCCAGATAGATACATGGACGGTACTCCCTTATGGCCTCCAGTAAATGAGGAGCATATTGGGTGTAATAGTCCCTGTCCAGTGTGCTGAGGTACTCATTTCCGGACACGTTGGACATAACAAGCAATGTCCCGGTCAGGGGTCGGGTCAACTCTTCCAGCAGTGGAGTAGTGGTTTCCCATTCATCACCATGCAGCCCCCCCGCGAACAGGCGCACAGGACTGCCACTGCCCAGGCGTTTGATCATATTACTTACTTTTCTTTTCGTCATCCTTAAGGCTTTTTTGCCATTCCAGGTAGTTGCAGTATGGACAACCCAGGTCCCAGGGACGTTTGCCCTTGGTAATTATCTTGATATGGTTCATTTCATGCAGTTCACACAGTTTATCAGTGACCACTATCTGGCCGCTTTTTGGTAGCGGCAGTGAAAAATCACAATCCGGATACCCGGTACACCCGATGAACCGCCCGCCTCTTTTGGACCGCCTGATGATCAGTTTATTGGCACATTTCTCGCATGTGCCTATGATCTTGTCTTCCCTCATACTGGAACGCAGGCTCTCGGTGATCTTCTCCTGGTTATTGACCAGTTCATCAAAGACAGCATCAAGCATCTTCCTGGATTCATCTTCCACTTCTTTCTCAGCCCTGGAGCCCTCGGCTATCAGGTCCATATCATCCTCAAGAGCGGCAGTCATGTCTGGTTTGGTAATAGTATCAGCATATTTTTCCAGTGACTCTATAACTCCTATGGCGATCTTGGTTGGCTGCAAGGGGTTGCCGTGGACGTATGCCCTGGCATAGAGCTTGGATATGATCTCATGCCTGGTGGACTTGGTGCCAAGTCCCAGGTCTTCCATGACCTTTATGAGCCTGCCCTGTCCGTATCTTGATGGTGGTTTGGTCTCTTTTTCCACGAACTCTTTTTCCTTGACCACGAGGACCTGCTCAACCTGCAGGTCAGGCAGTATCATATCCTCTGGTTTATTGTAGGGGTAATACCAGCGCCATCCCTCTTCCAGCAGGCTGGCACCCCTGGCTTTGAACTCCTCACCTGAGATGTCAAATCGTGCCTGGATAACAGCCCATCTTGCAGGCCCGGCAAATGTGGCAAAAAAACGGCGTACCACAAGTTCATATATCCTCCTTTCATCATCCTTTAACTTGGATGGTTCCACATAGGACGCAGGTATGATGGGGGGATGGTCAGTTGTTTCTTTCTTTCCCCTTGTGGGTTTTAAATCTGGTAATTTCAGCAGGTGTTCGGCATATTGCTTGAACGGCCCCTTACCAATGACCTGTATCAATTCCCGCAGGTCAATACTTGCAGGATATACTGTATTATCTGTCCTGGGATAGGATATGAATCCCTCCATATACAGGTTCTCTGCTATCCTCATGGCATTGGATGCGGTAAAACCGATACTGCTGGCCGCCCTGATAAATTCCGTTGTATTAAAGGGTGTGGGTGGACTGTCTATTTTCTCATCCTTTTTCAGTTTTGTGACAATGGCCGCATCGCCCAGTTTATCGAATATCTTTCGCCCCTCATCTTTATCCCATATACGTCCGGCCCTGTGCTTTGCCTGGAACTCTATATCGTCGATCAGGGTGGCAAATATTTCACAGTACGGTTTTGGCACATGGGCCATCCGTTCCTTTTCCCTGTCAACCAGCAGTGCCAGGGTCGGGGTCTGGACACGCCCCACGCTCAGGAACTGGTTGCCCAGCCTGCCTGCTGTGGTGGAAATATACCTGGTCAGTGCCGCACCCCATATAAGGTCAATGACCTGCCTGCTCTCACCAGCGGCGGCCAGGTTGAAATCTACGGCAACAGGGTTGGAAAAAGCCGCTTCGATCTCTGTTTTTGTGATAGTACTGTACTGGATACGGTCAGCAGTGACGCCTTTATTGACCTTTTCAATTATGCGCAGTGCTTCAACACCTATCAGTTCCCCTTCCCTGTCGTAGTCAGTGGCAATAGAAACATGGTCCGCTTCCTTACCCAGCTTACGCAGGGCCGATACGATCTTCTTCTGGGTAGACGTTGTGATTATCTCTGCATTTACCAGTTCCCTGCTGTCAACCTTTTGCCAGTTATTGTATTCTTTGGGAAAATCCACTGAAACGATATGACCGCTAAGCCCCATTACCACCGTGTTGTCCCACTGGTATGTGTCAACTCCGCTTACCCTTACCTGTTTGGGTTTTTTTTGGGCAAGGATCGAGGCTATTCTCTTTGCCGTATTGTGTTTTTCTGTGACCATTAGATGCATATTAATGTCCCATATTCTAACTTAAAATAAATTTATTGTCTGAAATATACTAATTCAATATATAAGTTTGGTCTATTATTTGGCAAAAAGTGTGGATGACCAAAAAAGTGCTTTATAGAATGTCATATATGTCACATAATAGTATTTTATGATCAATGGAGGATTTTTAAAAAAATGAGGACCATTACTTCCAGACAAATGGATGCGCTGGATACTAACTGTGAGCAACTGGGCCTGATCCCTCTTCAGTTGATGGAGAATGCAGGTTCTGCAGTTTCGGCAGAAGTGATGAACCTTCCTACCAGGGAGCGTGTACTGGTAGTGGCTGGCCGCGGTAACAATGGCGGGGACGGATTTGTGGCTGCCAGGCACCTGATCGGCTATGAGGTTACGGTATTGCTCCTGGGAAAGTCAGATGAGATCAAGACCCCGGAAGCTGCCCGGAACTTATCCATCCTTAAAAGGACAGGTATACCTGTAATTGAAGTAAAAGATGTATCCGGACTTAAACCTGAATATTTCTCAGAATGTGACGTTATCGTGGATGCCTTGTTTGGCACTGGTATCAAAGGTCATATCAGGGAGCCTGAAAACACTGCCATTGACCTGATAAACGATTCAAAAGCAAAAGTAGTATCTGTGGATATCCCCTCAGGTATGGACCCGGACGGCGGCCAGTTCGAAAAGGCAGTACATGCGGATGTGACCACTACTTTCTATTTGCCAAAACCGGGTTTGATAAAGGTGGACAACCAGGAGTTCGTGGGAGAGATCGCAGTGGCAGATATCGGCATCCCACCTGACGCAGAAACTGTAGTGGGTGTAGGTGATGTGAAACTGGTGAGGGGGCGCGGTCATGATAGCCATAAAGGTGATGGCGGTCGTGTGCTGGTGATCGGCGGCGGGGCATACAGCGGTGCACCCGCCCTGGCGGCAATGGCTGCACTTAGAACAGGGGCCGATATTGTAACTGTGGCAGCTCCAAAAAGCGTTTCAAAGATCATTGCATCTTTTTCACCTAACCTGATAGTCAGGAAACTCTCTGAAAAACGACTGCACCAAAAGGATATTCCGGTACTGGAAGAACTGATAAAGGTCCACGATGTGGTTGTGATTGGCATGGGACTGGGCAGGGATGATAAGACGGCTGCGGCTGTGCGTGATATCCTGCGGCTATGCGATAAGGTAGTGGTTGATGCCGACGCACTGTATGCCCTTGAAAAGCCACTTGATCAGTATGGCTGTAATATGATAATAACGCCTCATGCAGGTGAATTCAAGAATTTAATTGGTGAAGATATTCCTGTTGACCGTGAGGCGCGAATCGGTCTTGTTAACCGGTTCTCGCGTGAGAACGGTGTCGTTACCCTGATGAAAAGCCCTGAAGATATTATTTCTGACGGCCAGGCCAACAGGGTCAACCTTACAGGCAATCCGGGCATGACAGTTGGCGGCACAGGAGATGTGCTGGCCGGTATAACGGGGGCATTGTTCGCTGGATACACAGGTATCGAAGCTGCGGCAGCGGCAGCATACATCTGCGGGCGATCAGGCGATATAGTATATGATGAACTGGGGCTCGGGCTTACGGCAACCGATGTGATAGACAAGATCCCGGCTGCTATGAAGATTTGAACAGGAGGTTAGATAATGAGGGAATTGTTAGTAGAACTGGAACGCAACCGGGTGAGGCTGGTGGTGCGGCATGGTGAGGATGAGACCGTACTGAAACTGAAACTGGAAGAGGCTGAGGCACTTTCTGCCGACCTGGCAAATGCACTGGAGGATTACCAGCAGCGAAAGCACATCAGGATCGATTGAAACGATTGATAGAGTTACTTTTTAATTTATTCTGGATAAGTGATCATGGCAAAAAAGATTCACCGCAGAGGACACAGAGGTTCGCAGAGGGTCGTTATTTTACTCTGCGTCCCTCTGCGCTCTCTGCGGTTTTTCGAATCGTCCCAGAAAATAATAAAAAGTCTCTGATAGGAAGGATTGATTGAACATGGACGGGACTTTTACACACATACACGAAGGCCGGGCCAGGATGGTGGATATAAGCGATAAGGCTGTGTCCACCAGGCGTGCCGTGGCTTCGGGATATATCAGGCTTAAACCTGCCACTATTGAGGCGATCAGGAGTCGTACTGTTGAAAAGGGTAGTGTGCTGGCCACTGCAAGGATTGCGGCGGTGCAGGCAGTTAAGCGCACCTGGGATACCATACCCATGTGTCACCAGATACCTATCACCCATGTTGACGTGGACTTTGATGTGGGTGATGACAGGGTGAGTGCTGTTGTTGAGGTGCGCTCGGTGGGCAAGACCGGGGTTGAGATGGAGGCGCTACATGGGGTTTCGGTGGGGCTGTTGACTGTATGGGATATGGTGAAGTCTGCTGAGAAGGATGAGACTGGGAATTATCCTGAGACTGAAATTTGCGGAATAAGGGTTGATGAGAAGGTTAAGGGAGAGGTTTGAATTAAACTGGTTTGTTGACGGTTTAGATTATTTGAATATGTAAATAGTGTAAACAATTACAGGAAAAAGTAGGTAATTCTTTCCACGAATTACATTGTCGTTATTCTGTAATCAATAATCTGTGGTGGAGAATCGACCAGGGGGCGCTGCTGGGAGTGGATATTACTTATGGGACTGTTGCTGGGTATGTGGTTGAGAGGTTGGAGGGGGTGAAATTGGGGGTCAACGACCTCAGACCAGAGGTCCGAAGGCATCAAAAGGATGCTCATTTTTTTTATTTCAATTCTATTCAGGCGCAGTTTTGCGATTTATGGTTTCGAAAAAGTTGATTTAATTTAATGTCCTCAATTTTGGTTTTGAGCTAAATCTGCTTAAGCTTTAATCCACTCAAAATAATAAGGGACAATTTCTTCAAAAACCACACCCCCGTCTATTAGAATTAATGCAATTCTACTATCTTCACAGATAGCTTCTAACCTTTCATCTGTTGTATCAGTTATAATGACAAATTTAAAATTCTCAGTTGCCTTAAGATTTTTATCATTGTATTTTTCATTAATTATATCTAAATTTCTTTTGACCCAAGCCCTATAAGTCAATAATTGAGTTTCCACCTTTCTATGTCTACCTCTGACTTTATTTTCAATTATGACGAATTCTCTTGTAGTTTTATCCAAACAAAAAAAGTCAGGTATATTGCGCATAAATGCTTCTTTCCAAGTAATTGTTGGTTGTCGATCTATAACTTCTAAATTTGCAATTGCTTTATGTATATTCCTTTCAAGCCAATCTTCCATGAATTTTTCGTCTTCAAAAATATAGTCTAAATTTTGATATTTTTCTAACCTATCTTTATATTTAATCAAATCTTCGTTAGATTCTCTTAATTTCCTATTTTCTTTAACTGGAAGGTGTCAATACATCGTGAACAAAAAAAGCTCAAAAAAGCTCAATACATCGTGAACACTCATTTGTCATTTTAGTATCAACACATCGTGAACAAATCATCATTTTTTCCAAATATCATCTCGAATTGGTCTGATCT
>JAUWRA010000026.1 GCA_030610815.1 Methanosarcinales archaeon | reverse complement strand
GGAAAAGTTATTAAAGGTGCTGTTTATTGTTACCATGTTGAACACAAAGTAATATCATCGCTTTATATTACAAATAAATTATGTATTTATTGTGATGATATTACAACTTTGTACTACATAACTGGATTATGGAACTGTGCCCTCCCTGGCTTCAAAAATATAAAACAAACTCAATCTTAAAATCCAAATTAGCAACGTACTGATACTAACTCACACGAACTAAAAGATTCCTTTCAACCTCAATCGCTTCCATACAATCCAGTATTGAATAAATAGCACATTCATCGTCAGCATTTCTTGAACCGGATAACAGTTCAGCTTCAGTTATGACCGAAAAGAACCCCAATACACTCTCATCAATAATCCTCATAAGAAAATCCCTGGCATTTTCCCTACCCTTCAGATAATTGATAATGATATCCGTGTCAACAAGGAACCGGGTTCTATACATTATCGATCCTCTTCGTTCTTTTATCCCATCCGCTCCTTATGTCATCAACATATTCTATTCCGCCTTTAATCTCGTTTCTTTCGGACCAGACACCAAATGCTTCCATTGCATTCTCTTTTTGCACATCTCTTTCTAATGTGATCTTCACCACACTATCAACTGTAAGACCCATCGCTTCTTTAATCTTGTAAGGTAGCGATATATGCCCATCAGGCAAAACTTTTGCAGTATAATTTATAGTTTTCATTATTTCACCATATTTATGCTATTTGTAACCCCTTTAATTAAATATGTTCTGACTGGAGGGGGTTTTTAACTAAACCTTATGAGGGTTGATTATCGATAGGTAGACCAGGTATTTTAAAGAGCAAAATATAATATAGCAGAAGATTCTACTTTTAAACCGGAGATGTCGATGTACACAAGCATAAAAGTAAAAGACAGCACCAAAAATAAACTGGATGTCCTGCAATCAAAATTCACCATCGCTACAGGCAGGAATATATCCTTTCAAAACTTGCTTGATAAGATATCGGATTATGCCCTGCTGCATGAAAAAGAGCTTTTAAAAAAACTGCCTGCGCTGAAGGATGATCCGGCATGGAGCGGGGCCATAGATTGGGGTGAAGAGACCGACGCTTCAAAGGTGGATGAATACCTGTATAATTGAGGACCGGGGCAATGGCTGTATTTATCGATACCGGAGCCTTCATGGCTTACAGGAATAAAAAGGATGTCTACCACAGTGCGGCGGACGATCTTGTACGCCGTGCCCTGAAGGGGGAGTTTGGTACTATCTTTACTACAGATTATATCTATGACGAGGCCCTGACACTTGCAATGATGCGCACGGGAAATAAGGGAGTGGCAGAGGATATTTCTGATGTGATGCGCTCACCGCGCATCGAGATGATCAACATTGATGGGATCATCCTGGAGCAAGCAAGGGAATTGTTTTTCAGGCTCTTTGATAAGGGGATCAGTTTCACTGATGCAACCACCATGGCAGTAATGCAGCAGGAGAATATAGGGAAGATCATCACTTTCGACTCGCATTTTAAGGGGCTGTTCGAAGTGCTGGATAGATGAACCCTCAATTTTACCGTGAAACTGACTTCCAGGATTCACGGTTTTGTTGATATCCAGTTGAACGAACCCTGGGCTACAAATTCATACGATGTTATTTCAGGCCCAGTGAGCTTGATTATGTGAGCAGTCTCTATTAGAAGTGCTGAATAATGGAGCTGATTGGATTCCCTCTATATGCAGAGAGATAACAAAACAAGGTTAACCAAAATTCTCAATGGACTTAAATAATTTAGAAATTCTTATAACTCATAATCGCATATGGTAATGAAATATCGCTATCATATATCCCCTCAAAGGATGGAGGCAGTAAATGTTCAAGGCAATTATAGAATCTGAAAAACTCAAAGAAACCATTGAAGCCGTTTCAAGTATTGTTGACGAAGCCAAGATCAACCTGACTCCTGACGGGATTTCGGTAAAGGCAGTGGACCCGGCCAATGTGGCAATGATCACCCTTAACCTGAAATCAGCTGCCTTTGAAGAGTTCACGGCCACTGAAGGCGAACTGGGTGTGGACTTGAACAGGTTGAACGATATCCTGGGCATGGCTGAAAAAGCCGAGATCGTGGAAATAGAGCTGGATGAAGAATCCCACAAACTTGTGATCGGGATGAGCGGCCTGACCTATAAGATATCGCTGCTTGACCCTGCTTCTATTCGCAAGGAACCAAAGGTACCACAACTGGAACTTCCTGCCCGCATTGTGCTGACCGGCACTGACCTGAAACGTGCCGTCAAAGCCGCTGAAAAGGTATCCGACCATATGGGCATGGGAATAGATGGTGAAATATTCTATCTTGAAGCAGAAGGTGACTCGGACCGGATGCGGCTTGATATGACCAAGGACCAGCTTATTAGTCTTGAACCAGGAGATGCCCGTTCATTGTTCTCACTGGATTACCTTTCAGATATGGTCAAGTCAGCAGGCAAGGCAAACGAAGTCACTATAGAACTGGGCAAGGATTTCCCAACAATGATCAAATTCCAGATCGCTGGCGGGAATGGCGAAGTAAACTATCTCCTGGCACCGAGGATCGAATCTGATTAATATTTGCAATGGATGAAGCAAGACTATCTGAATATCCATTTTTAACAAAGGCAGCTGAATATGTTGCAGGGATGGATTCCACTATAGATGAAATCCTTGTATCACGCGGATACGGCATGGCACGCAGCCGTGCTAAATCAAGGGTCATCCAGGCAATTAAAGGAGAGATCAAGACTGAAGATATGGGGCTGGCCACACCCGAACTTTTATCTTATCCCATTGCCCGGATACTTGTCTCATGTATAGATGATGCTTTCCTTGTCAGGCGGTATGCTCTTGCAGAGGCAAAGTTTGCAAATTCCAGGATGGGAAAAGAAGATGATAATATCCTGACTGAGATCGGCCGGGATTTCAATATCAATGCCAGTATTATCGATAAGGGTTTCAGGATACATTTTACAGATTATATCAGGGGAGCCGCAGGAATGCGGGCGCTGAAATGGAAGCTGGTAAATCGAAGGCTGGAATCCGGATACGTGAACATCACAAAGGAACAGTATGCCAGACTACTGCAAGAGGCCATCAGGGTCCGCATCTCGGAAGCACTGCCACTGGATGTGCCCGATATGTTCTGCCAGACTATGGCTGATGATATCAAAGAGATCAAGACCTGCCTGGAAGAGATCAAGAAGGAGTTTGATGAGGAGGGGTTTGGCCAAGTTGAGCCAGGGGATTTCCCTCCATGTATCGTACATCTCCTTTCCAGTGCCCAGGGCGGTGTCAACCTTGCCCATTCGGCCAGGTTTGCCCTGACATCCTTTTTACTGAACATCGGCCTGTCCGTGGACCAGGTAGTACAGATGTTCAATGTCTCACCTGATTTCAATGAGGAGATGACGCACTACCAGGTAGATCATATTGCGGGCTCGACAGGCACTTCCTACAAACCTCCATCATGCACAACCATGATCACTTACGGCAACTGCTACAACAAGGATGAAATATGCAGGAATATTGGTCATCCCCTTAGCTACTACAGGAAGAAGAAAAAAATCCAGCACGAAAAGCTGGCTGGAAGCAACAAACCAGAAGGCACCATGCCTGAAAATTCAAGTGTAAAGAGTGAGGATATAAGTAAGAAATGATAAAGTTAAATATTCAACAGTCATATCAATATTGAACTATCATTAATAAAGTTAGTTTGGGTTTAAAAAGTTATATACATAAATATGTCAAGCAAAAGAAAGGTTTAAATCCAATGCATTCCTTAATGGAGCGGTACGCCTGCATAGCATCCTGAAGTACCATATCCAAATCGGTGAAGAATTGTTCGGTAGAAAAAATTTGTGCCTAAATTTTGTAAGAGGTTTAGACATAGCTGCTGCTGTCCATCGGTGGGCTCGTAGCTCAGACAGGCAGAGCACCTGGCTTTTAAGGTGTATGGAAAATACCCATGCATTGGAAGATACCAGATGGTCGGGGGTTCAAATCCCTCCGAGCCCGTTTTTTATATATTTAAGGGGATGAATAAAGTAATGAAAGGTACGAAAAGTTTCAGTTTATTAGATCATAATATAGTGCCCCATCATCTATTACTGTCAGAGAATGAGGCAAGCCAGGTTTTAAAAAAATATAACATTGATAAAGAGCAATTGCCAAAAATAAAGGTCAAGGAACCGGTGATCCTGGAAATAGGGGGCCAGGTCGGCGACATAGTCAAGATTATACGAACCAGTAAGACTGCGGGAGAGGCCGAATTCTACAGACTGGTAATTGAATAACCGGACAGATGAACATCAAACTGTCAATAAATCCGTTTTACTT
Source organism: Methanosarcinales archaeon (assembly GCA_030610815.1). Lineage (GTDB taxonomy): Archaea > Halobacteriota > Methanosarcinia > Methanosarcinales > Methanocomedenaceae > Methanocomedens_A. Next base: position 17,079 of record JAUWRA010000026.1, on the reverse strand, counting down.
AAACCAGGAAGGTGCAAAGCTGTGTTAAATAGAGAAATATTATCCCGGGCATACTTTACGCGAGATAAGATAGTCCGACACCATATAGAATCATTCAATGATTTTTTGGATTACGGAATGCAGAAGGTCATCAATGAACAAGGGGTCATTGAGACTGATATAGAAGATACATATGTGAAACTCGGAGAGATCAGGGTTGGCAATCCTTTGGTAAAAGAAGCCGACGGTGCCCAGGATACGCTATACCCAAATGATGCAAGATTAAGGGATATAACATACTCGGCCCCGATACATCTTGAGATGACCATCGTCCAGGGGGATACAGAACATGAACTAGTGGAAGCTATTATCGGTCAGCTTCCCATTATGCTGATGAGCAAAGGCTGCAACCTGGTCGATATGACCCATGATGAAATGATAGAGATGGGAGAAGACCCGCTGGACCCGGGTGGCTATTTCATTGTGAACGGAACTGAGAGGGTCCTGATGACCCTGGAAGACCTGGCTCCCAATAAGATACTGGTGGAGTTCGAGGAACGTTACGGTGACAGGATCGAGGTTGCCAAGGTGTTCAGTGAACGTAGGGGATACAGGGCACTGGCCGTTGTCGAACGTGGTCGTAAGGCCATCATAGAAGTAAGTTTCCCGTCCATTTCAGGACGTTTGGCTTTTGTTACATTAATGCGGGCCCTTGGAATTGAGACTGATGAGGATATCGTGAATACAGTGTCATTCGACCCTGAAGTAGTGAAGTTCATGATGGAAAACCTGGAGGAAGCCGAAGCCCATACCTGTGAAGAGGCTATGGAAAAAGTGGGTAGCAGGGTTGCTGCCGGCCAGACAGGGGAATACCAGATAAAGAGGGCAAATTATGTGATCGACAGGTACCTTCTGCCGCACCTGGGTAATGACCAGGCGCACAGGATCGTGAAAGCCCAGTATCTGGGCCGGATGGCAGAGGCCTGCTTTGAACTGGCACTGGGACGGAGACATCCGGATGATAAGGACCATTATTCCAATAAACGTCTCAAACTTAGCGGAAATTTGATGGAAGACCTGTTCAGGGTATCTTTCAACAGGCTGGCAAGGGATGTAAAGTACCAGCTTGAGCGGGCAAATATGCGTAACCGTGACCTCAATGTGATCACTGTGGTCAGGGCTGATGTACTTACAGAGAGACTGGGCCACCCGCTGGCCACAGGTAACTGGGTCGGAGGCAGGGCAGGCGTATCCCAGCTTCTGGACCGTATAGATTACATGGCATCCCTTTCACACCTTCGCAGGGTGATATCTCCCCTTTCCAGGGCACAGCCCCATTTCGAGGCAAGGGACCTTCATCCCACCCAGTGGGGCCGCATATGTCCATCGGAAACGCCTGAAGGACCTAACTGCGGGCTGGTGAAGAACTTTGCCCAGATGGTAGAGGTATCGACCGATGTGTTCGATGTAAATGGGTTAAAACAGACACTGTATAACCTGAATGTGGTACATGTGGCACCACATATCATGAACCTGGAAGAAACATATGGCACTTATGCCACTGAGCTTGAAGCTATGGAAGAGGAAGTTGAGTATAACGAAGGGGCGTGAATCCTTTGAATAAAACAAGAGTATTCTTAAACGGGGAACTACTTGGTTATCATGACAATCCTGTAGAACTGGTCAGCAATGTCAAGCAGATGCGCAGGGCAGGTACAATACCCATACAGGTAAATGTGACCTTCCACCCGAAAACTCACGAAATAATTATAAACAGTGATGATGGGAGAGCCAGAAGACCGGTTATTATTGTTGAGAACGGAAAATCCCTGTTAACAGAGGAACATATAGAGCTACTGAAGAACAAGGAGATCGAGTTCGATGACCTGGTCAAGATGGGATTAATTGAATATCTTGATGCAGAGGAGGAAGAGAACTGTTTCGTTGCCGTGAATGAAGCTGATATTACACCGGAACATAGTCATCTTGAGATCGATCCGTCCCTTATACTTGGTATCTGTACCGGCATGATCCCGTACCCTGAGCACAATGCCTCACCCAGGAACACAATGGGTGCAGGTATGGTAAAACAATGCCTCGGAGTGCCGGTAGCAAACTTGAGACTACGACCCGATACCAGAGGACATTTAATGCATTATCCCCAGAAAGCAATGGTACACACCCAGACCTCGGATGTGATCGGGTTCGATGAAAGGCCAGCAGGCCAGAACTTTGTTGTTGCTGTACTTTCTTATGAAGGATATAATATTGAGGATGCCCTGGTCGTTAATAAGGGTAGTATAGAACGTGGTCTTGGAAGAAGTCATTTCTTCAGGACTCTTGGAGGTGAGGAGAGGCGCTATCCCGGAGGACAGGAGGATAAGTTCGAGATCCCTGACCAGGAAGTAAGGGGAGCACGCGGACCAGAAGTGTATTCCCAATTGGATGAGGATGGTATCGTCAATCCCGAGGTCATTGTAGATCACAATGATGTACTTATCGGGAAGACCAGTCCACCCAGGTTCCTTGAAGAGCCCACAGAACTGGGTCTTAGTCCCCAGCAAAGACGCGAGTCCAGCGTTACCATGCGTTCAAATGAAATGGGCATTGTGGATGCAGTTATTCTTACTGAGAGTGTGAACGGGGCCCGGCTGGCAAAGGTCAGGGTACGGGACCAGAGAATCCCGGAACTGGGTGATAAGTTCGCATCAAGGCACGGACAGAAAGGTGTGCTTGGACTGATACAGCCATTTGAAGATATGCCATTCACGGAATCAGGGATGGTCCCCGATCTTGTGATCAATCCCCATGCTATCCCCTCAAGGATGACTGTGGCACATGTGCTTGAGATGATCGGAGGCAAGGTGGGCAGTCTTGAAGGCAGGCGTATCAATGCCACTCCATTCTCAGGGGAATCCGAAGATGACCTGAGGCTTGCCCTGAAACGTGCGGGTTATTCCCATACAGGCAAAGAAGTATTCTATGATGGTAAAACAGGAAAGAAGATCGAAGCTGACGTGTTCATTGGCGTGATCCTTTACCAGAAGCTCTACCATATGGTGTCATCAAAGATCCATGCCAGGAGCAGGGGTCCGGTGCAGGTGCTTACCAGGCAGCCCACAGAAGGCAGGGCCAGGGAAGGCGGTCTCAGGTTCGGCGAGATGGAACGAGATGTGCTTATCGGGCACGGTGCATCCCTTACCCTGAAAGAAAGATTGCTGGATGAATCTGATAAGGTGGACCAACTTGTTTGTTCCCATTGTGGTATGGTGGCTACCCAGGACAAGAGAAGGAACATGGTATTTTGTCCCAATTGCGGAGCAGAGACTGGAATATATACTGTTGAGATGAGCTATGCATTCAAGTTATTGCTGGATGAGATCAAGTCCCTTGGTGTTGCTCCAAGGCTTATTCTGGAGGATGCGGTTTAGAGGAGGTAATAATGTTTAAAACAGTTCCAAAGCGTATAAAAGAAATCAGGTTCGGGCTAATATCACCCAAAGAGTACAGGAAGATGAGTGTGACCCGTGTAATTACCGCAGATACTTATGATGACGACGGTTTCCCAATAGAAATGGGTTTGATGGACCCCCGAATGGGTGTTATCGACCCCGGTCTTCGCTGCAAGACCTGCGGAGGCAGGGCAGGCGAGTGTCCTGGTCATTTCGGACATGTAGAACTCATCGCACCTGTCATCCATGTAGGTTTTGCAAAATTGATACGCAAGATATTAAGGGCCACATGCAGGGAATGCAGTGCGCTGCTTCTGGATTCTAACCAGAAAAAGAAATACCTTGAACAGATCAGGACAATGAGGAAGATGGGGCAGCCGATAGAAGATATCACCAACGAGGTATTCAAAGAGGCAAGGAAGCCCAAGATCTGCATGTATTGTGGTGCGGGGCAGCTTGATATCAAGGTGGAAAAACCATCTACATATGTCGAGAAGATGGGAGATCACGATCATAAACTAATGCCTTCTGATATCAGGGTGAGGCTGGAGAAGATATCCAACGAGGATATCGAAGTCATTGGCATGGACCCCAATAACGCCAGGCCCGAATGGGTAATATTGACCGTACTGCCAGTACCGCCAGTGACCATGCGCCCCAGTATTACGCTGGAAAGCGGGCAGAGGAGCGAGGATGACCTCACCCATAAACTGGTGGATATTATCAGGATCAACCAGAGGTTCCAGGAGAACCGTGAAGCTGGTGCACCCCAGCTTATCATCGAGGACCTGTGGGAATTGCTGCAGTACCATGTGACAACGTTCATGGATAATGCGGTATCAGGCGTACCCCCTGCCAGACACCGTTCAGGAAGGCCGCTTAAGACCCTGTCCCAGAGATTGAAGGGCAAGGAAGGCAGGTTCAGGGGCAGTTTGTCAGGTAAGAGGGTAAATTTCAGTGCAAGGACTGTCATTTCGCCGGACCCCAACCTGAGTGTCAGCGAAGTGGGTGTGCCACTATCCATTGCCATGGAAATGACCATACCTGTCTACGTGACAAAGCGTAATATCGAACAGGTGCGTGAATATATCAGGCGGGGGCCTGACAACCATCCCGGTGCCAATTATATCGAGCGCAGTGACAGGCGCAGGATCAAGGTCACTGACAGTAATTGCGAGGAAATGGCAGAGACTGTTGAGTTAGGATGGAAGATCGACAGGCAATTGAAGAACGGGGATATTGTGTTATTTAACAGGCAGCCTTCATTGCACAGGATGAGTATCATGGCACATAATGTCAAGGTACTGCCCCACAAGACTTTCAGGTTGAATCCTGCTGTATGCCCGCCCTACAACGCTGACTTTGACGGTGATGAGATGAACATGCATGTGCTCCAGACCGAAGAGGCCAGGGCAGAGGCAATGATGCTTATACATGTACAGGAAAATATCCTGTCTCCCAGGTTCGGCGGTCCCATCATTGGCGGAATACATGATCACATCTCTGGTATGTACCTGCTGACCAGGGGGGACAGCAGACTCAGTAAGAGTGAAATACTGGACATGCTAAGCAAAACCAAAATAGAAGAGTTATCTGAACCGGCAGGTGAAGTGGATGGCAAGCCTTACTGGACTGGAAAACAGGCAGTCAGCCATATTCTGCCGTCTGGATTGAACATGGCATACAAGGCCGGAATATGTGAGGATTGTGATACCTGTAAAGAGGAAAACTGTGAGCTTGACGCCTATGTGCTTGTTAAGGACGGCCAGTTATTGAGCGGTACTATTGAAGAAAAAGCCGTGGGCGCATTCAAGGGATTGATAGTTGACAAGATCATCAAGGATTATGGTTCGGCCAGGGGACTGCAATTCATCAATGATGCTACCATGCTTGGAATAAAGGGTATTATGCATTACGGCTTCAGTTTCGGGATCAGTGATGAGGATATACCCAATGAGGCCAGTATCCAGATATCTGAATTGCTGGGTGAAGCCGAGGATAGGGTCATGAACCTGATTTTAGTTTATAATGAAGGAAACCTTGAACCTCTTCCAGGCAGGACCGTGGATGAGACACTGGAACTGAAGATCATGCAGGAGCTTGGCAAGGCAAGGGATTCAACAGGTAATATTGCCGGTAAATACCTTGGCCTGGAAAATGCCGCTGTGGTCATGGCAGTATCAGGTGCCAGGGGTTCTATGTTGAACCTGACCCAGATGGCAGGATGCGTGGGCCAGCAGGCTGTGAGGGGCGAGCGTATCAAGCGGGGTTATGAAGGCAGGACACTTTCCAATTTCCATACCGGTGACCTGGGTGCGGCAGCTCACGGGTTTGTGAAGAACAGTTATAAGAGCGGCCTCTCACCTACCGAATACTTTTTCCATGCCATCGGTGGCAGGGAAGGTCTGGTGGATACGGCTGTCAGGACATCCCAGAGCGGTTACCTGCAGCGCAGGCTGGTCAATGCGCTCCAGGATCTGGAGGTCCAGTATGATGGGACTGTAAGGGATACCAGGGGCATGGTTGTCCAGTTCAGGTACGGTGAAGATGGTATAGATCCCATGAAAAGTGAATTCAGCAAGCCACAGGCCATAAAGTGGATAATAGAATCTGTTACTTCAAAGGAGGTAGAATAATGGCAGTGAGCCAGAAGACCATTGAAGAGATGACCAGGAACCTGCAACTGCCAAAGAACATCCTTGATACTCTTCATAAAGAGCTTGAAGAGACAAAAGTTACCAAAAAGCAGCTTGAAGAGATCATAAAGCGGATTATTGAAGGTTATGAATACGCCTGTATTGAGCCGTGTGAAGCTGCCGGGGTGGTCTCGGCCCAGAGTATAGGTGAGCCTGGTACACAGATGACGATGCGAACATTCCACTATGCAGGTGTGGCCGAGATCAATGTTACATTGGGTCTACCCAGGCTGATCGAGATCGTGGATGCCAGGAAGAACCCTTCTACACCCATGATGACAGTCTACTTGACAGAGGATTATGCCCATGACCGGGACATGGCCCGTAAACTGGCATGGAATATAGAGGCCACCCATATAAGTCACCTGGGCAGTTTGTCTACAGATATCACGGAAATGGCATTGATCATCGAGCTTAACGAGAAGGTTATCAACCAGCGTAAGATCACACCAGAGGAAGTGGCAGGGAAACTGGAGGACGAATTGGGATTAACCGTACTGATAGATGGTAATGTGCTTACAGTACATCCGGAGAACGAGTCGTACAGGGAACTGCTCCAGCTTGGTAAGAATATTGAGAACGTGACCCTTAAGGGAATAAGTGATATCAAACGTGTGGTCATCAGGAAAGAGGATACCATTGACGAATATGTACTATATACTGAAGGATCGTCGCTGAAACACATTTATGACCTGGATGGTGTGGATATGACCCGGTCCACCACTAATAATATCAATGAGATCTATGAAGTTTTCGGTATCGAGGCTGCCAGGAATAGTATAATAAAAGAAGCTACAGACACACTTCGTGAACAGGGGCTGTCAGTTGATGTACGGCATATCATGCTGGTGGCTGATATCATGACCGTTGACGGGGAAGTGAAGGCTATTGGCAGGCACGGCATTTCGGGTGAGAAGGCCAGTGTGCTTGCTCGGGCGGCTTTCGAGGTCACAGTGAACCACCTGCTGGATGCAGGTACAAGAGGAGATATTGACGAACTAAGAGGTGTGACCGAGAATGTTATTGTGGGGCAGCCCATTCAACTCGGGACAGGGCATGTCAAACTCTTGGCAGCAAAAAGAACTTAAATAATAAGACCCAGTAGATAAAAAAAATCATGCAGGATGATATTCATGGATTTAGACCTTAATAAAATACTGAGAATCACGGTCCAGACTGGAAAGGTATCGATCGGATCAAGACAAACAGTGAAAGCTGTGGATAATTACCAGGCCAAGGCTGTAGTGCTTGCGTCAAACTGTCCCGCTGACGTACGGGACAGGGTTACAGGGAAAGTTCCTGTGATCGACTTTCCAGGCATTGGCGTCGAACTGGGTACGGTCTGCAGCAAACCGTTCGCTGTTGCGGCAATGGCTGTGGAAGACCCCGGTGAATCGAAAATATTAGGAATAATAAAAGGATAAAGGGTGTATATTTGAGCGAAGTTAAACTCTCCACTGATGGAATTCGCTATATAGCATTATTTGAGAGTACCACTGGTGCCACTGCGAGGGATTGTCTCCTGGATGATGACAACAACAGGGTAATATTTGTTGTTAAGACTGGGGATATGGGCATGGCTATAGGTAAGAATGGTGAGCATGTCAACAAGCTTGTAAAAAGTATCGGGCGCCATGTTGAAGTGGTGGAGTATAACGACGACCCTGTTATTTTTATACAGAACCTGCTCCAGCCTGCCAATGCCAATAACGTAAAGATCGGATATAAGGGTGACAAACGTATAGCTTATGTAGAAGTAAAAACTAAAGAGAAGGGTCTTGCCATAGGGCGGAACGGAAAGAACATTGAAAAGGTGAAGGTTCTTGCCAAACGACATCATGATATAGATGATGTGACAATCCAGTAGCCTGCAAGAATTCCAGATAATTAATTTCACAGGAAGTATCATAATATGGGAAACGGAAAATACGCTGCCCGCAAACTAAAAGGTGACCGGGAAAATTTCAGGTGGAGCGACAGGAAATACCTCAGACGCGCCCTGAAGCTTAATGTAAAGGCAGATCCCCTTGGAGGCGCTCCACAGGGAAGAGGTATTGTACTTGAGAAAGTTGGTGTAGAGGCAAAACAGCCTAACTCTGCAATCAGGAAATGTGTAAGGATCCAGTTGATCAAGAATGGACGGCAGGTCACTGCTTTCTGTCCTGGTGATGGTGCAATCAATTTCATAGATGAACATGATGAAGTGACCGTGGAACGTATCGGCGGCCGTATGGGCGGTGCAAAGGGTGACATTCCCGGTGTCAGGTTCAAGGTAACCGCAGTGAACGATATGAGTCTCAACGAGATGGTGATCGGGCGTAAAGAGAAACCAATGAGGTAAGTGCATGAACACGATTTTCGATAAATGGGATACTACTGAAGTTCAGGTCGATGATATCAGCGTTGAAAGATATATCAACTTAAAGCCTGTTATGCTGCCATATTCCGGAGGAAAACACGCCAGACAACAGTTCAATAAGTCCAACCAGCATATTGTTGAGAGACTTATCAACAAGATGATGCAGTCTGAACAAAACACTGGCAAGAAGATGACCACCTATAAGATCGTTAAGGAATCTTTTGAGATCATTAACAAGAAGACCAAGGAAAATCCGATCCAGATACTGGTCAATGCAATAATCAATGCCGGACCCAGGGAGGAAACGGTCAGGTTGAAGTACGGCGGGATCGCTGTACCAAAGGCTGTAGACAGTGCACCCCAGCGCAGGGTGGATACCGCATTGAAGCTGGTTGCTGAAGGGGCGTACAAGTCTTCATTTAAGAAAAGGCGGCCTATCGAGGAAGCTCTGGCAAATGAGATAATAGCAGCAGCAAACTACGATGTCAAGTCCTATTCTATTAACAAGAAGGAAGGGAAGGAACGGGTGGCAAAGGCTGCAAGGTAATCTGTATTATTGCGGCTTTGCCGCAATCTTTTTTTTTATATTCAGGCACGGAATCTTTTTTTTATTAATACGAAAACTTAAAAATTAAATGATTAATAAGAACTAGACGATTAATAAAAATTAAACGATTGATAATAATTAGACGATTAATAATCAGAACTGGAATTTATTGAGGAAACAGATATGGGACGAAGGAAAAAGATGGTTGAGCGCGTGACCGTGCTCATGAATGAACCTGAGAATGTAAGGAATATCGGTATAGTGGCACATATCGATCACGGGAAGACAACTCTTACAGATAATATCCTGGCCGGTGCCGGTATGATCTCAAAGGAACTGGCAGGCAAGCAGTTGTTCACAGATTCAGATGAGGAAGAGCAGGAGCGGGGCATCACTATTGACTCTGCCTGTGTTTCAATGGTACATGAGTTCGAGGGCGACGAATACCTGATCAATCTTATTGATACGCCGGGCCATGTGGATTTCGGTGGTGACGTGACCAGGGCCATGAGGGCCGTAGATGGTGCTGTGGTAGTTGTGGATGCAGTGGAAGGTACCATGCCACAGACAGAGACCGTGCTCAGGCAGGCTTTGAAGGAACATGTGAGGCCGGTACTGTTTATAAATAAAGTGGACAGGCTGATCAATGAGTTGCAAGTAGACTCCCAGGAGATGCAGATCAGGCTGGGTAAGGTCATCGATCATGTGAATAAGCTCATCAAGGGTATGAACGAAGAGAAATACAAAGCAGGATGGCGTGTGGATGCTGCCGGCGGCACTGTAGCCTTTGGTTCTGCCCTGTATAACTGGGCCATAAGCGTACCGTTCATGAAGAAATCAGGCATAGGGTTCAATGATGTTTACAATTACTGCAAGGAAGAGAAGCAAGATGAACTGGCAGAGAAATGCCCGCTCCATGAGGTTTTAAATGATATGATCATCCGGTTCCTGCCCAATCCCCTTGATGCCCAGAAAGACAGGGTGAATGTGATATGGCATGGCGATAAGGAATCCACGGAAGGTAAGGATATGCTGTCTGCCAACAAGGATGGTGATGTGGCATTAATGGTCACAAATATCTCATTGGACCCCCATGCAGGCGAAGTGGCCACTGGCAGGTTGTTCAGCGGTACACTGAAAAGAGGTATGGAACTTAACGTATCAGGCTCTGTAAAGACGAACAGGCTGCAGCAGGTGGGGATTTTCATGGGTCCGGAAAGGCTGGAAGTGGAACAGATCCCTGCCGGTAATATTGCGGCTCTAACCGGCCTGAAGGATGCGTATGTTGGTGCCACGGTATCGTCCATGGATAACATGATACCTTTTGAGGCCATCCAGCATGCCAGTGAGCCTGTGGTTACAGTGGCTGTGGAAGCCAAGCACATGAAGGACCTGCCTAAGCTGGTTGAGGTGCTGCGGCAAGTGGCAAAGGAGGATAATACCCTAAAAGTTACTATCGATGAAGAGACTGGTGAGCACCTGATGTCAGGTATGGGTGAACTCCATCTTGAGGTCATAGGCCACAGGATCGAGCGTGATAAGGGTGTGGAGATCACTACCAGTCCGCCAATTGTAGTATACAGGGAGACGGTCCAGAAACATGCCGGTCCGGTGGAAGGTAAGAGTCCGAACCGCCATAACAGGTTCTATATTGAAGTGGAGCCCCTGGACAGCAATATCGTGGACCTTATTAAATCCGGTGAGGTATCCATGCGTATGCCTGAACTGGAGCGACGTGAGAAGTTTATGGAGGCAGGGCTTGAAAAGAGTGAAGCAAAAGGCGTTACCCATATTTTTGAATCAAATATTCTCATCGACACGACCAAAGGTATCCAGTACCTGAGTGAGACCATGGAACTGATCATCGATGGTTTTGAAGAGGTTATGAAAGCCGGCCCGCTCACCAGGGAACCCTGCCAGGCGATTAGGGTCACGCTCGTAGATGCAAAGCTGCACGAGGATGCAGTACACAGGGGTCCGGCCCAGGTTATACCTGCGGCAAGGCAGGCCATACAGGCTGCTATGCTCATGGCTGATGATACCCTGCTGGAACCGTACCAGAAGGTATACATCCAGACTCCACAGAATAATATGGGTGGGGCCACTTCAGAGATCCAGGGACGAAGGGGTATTATTAGCAATATGTCCCAGGAAGGGGACATGACCATCATCGAGAGCAAGGCTCCGGTGGCTGAACTCTTTGGGTTTGCAGGCGATATCAGGTCTGCCACTGAGGGTCGTGCCATGTGGAGTACCGAGTTTGCAGGATTCGAGACATTACCGGCAAGCCTGCTGAAAGAAATAGTGTTACAGATACGCCAGCGAAAGGGATTGAAATCTGAAGTACCAAAAGCCAGTGATTTTGTAGGTCAGTAACTGGGCATTGAAAAGCAAATGGAATCAAGCTGTAATTGACACAAAGTTTAAAAGCAGTAAAATCTATAAAGACATTAAATCTACAATAATAAAATAAAGATTGGAGGACTAAATATGGCAGCAAAACCACATATGAACCTGGCTGTTATCGGTCATATCGACCATGGTAAATCAACCCTTGTGGGTCGATTGATGTATGATACAGGAGCCGTAGAGGCACATGTTATTGAGAAGTATAGGGAAGAGGCAAAGGCAAAAGGAAAGGAATCCTTCGCTTTTGCATGGGTTATGGACTCACTCAAGGAAGAGCGGGAAAGGGGTATCACCATCGATATCGCACACCAGCGGTTTGATACTGATAAGTATTATTTTACAGTGGTGGACTGTCCCGGTCACCGTGACTTTGTCAAGAACATGATAACAGGCGCATCCCAGGCAGATGCCGCTATCCTGGTGGTATCAGGCAAGGACAGTGTACAGGCACAGACAAAGGAACATGTGTTCCTGTCCAGGACCCTGGGTATCACCCAGCTGATCATTGCGATTAATAAGATGGATGAGATCAACTATGATGAGGCTAAATATAACCAGGCAAAGGAAGATGTCAGCGCACTGCTTAAGATCGTGGGATTCAAGCCTGCTGAAATGAATTTCATCCCCACATCAGCTTTTGAGGGCGATAACATTGCCAACAAGAGCGAGAATACTAAATGGTATAATGGCCCGACAATCCTGGAAGCCCTTGATGAACTCAAGGAACCTGAAAAGCCCACCAAACTGCCGTTGCGTATTCCTGTACAGGACGCATATACCATAAGCGGTATAGGTACTGTACCTGTAGGACGTGTTGAGACCGGTATCATGAAAAAAGGTGAAGATGTTATCTTCCAGCCAGGTGGTGCTTCAGGCGAGGTCAAGTCCATTGAGATGCATCATGAAGAGCAACCCGAGGCAATTCCCGGTGATAATATCGGATGGAACGTAAGGGGTATCGGAAAGAACGATGTCAGAAGAGGCGATGTGTGTGGACACACAAGCAAACCGCCAACAGTAGCTGAAGAGTTTACGGCACAGATCGTGGTGCTTCAGCACCCGTCAGCTATTTCAGCAGGATATACACCTGTGTTCCACTGTCATACAGCCCAGACAGCCTGTACACTTATATCACTGGACAAGAAACTTGATCCAAAGACTGGTGAGATGAAGGAAGAGAACCCAACTTTCATCAAGGCAGGCGATGCGGCAATCGTGACTGTGAAACCTACCAGGCCCCTTGTTATAGAAACTGTTAAAGAGATCCCGCAGATGGGACGCTTTGCTATCCGTGATATGGGCCAGACAGTGGCTGCTGGAATGGTCATCAGTATTAAGGCGAGGCCATAAGCCTCCCCACCTCTTTTTTTGGAGTTATTTTTAATGGCACAAAAAGCAAGGATACGATTATCTGGGACAAGTACTTCTACACTTGATACCTTATGTGATCAGGTGAAGCGTATTGCAGAGAAGACAGGGGTCAATATTTCAGGTCCCATACCAATGCCGACAAAGAAACTGGTGATACCATCCCTGAAGAGTCCTGATGGTGAGGGGACAGCTACATGGGACCACTGGGAGATGCGTGTACATAAACGGCTTATTGACCTGGATGCAGACGAACGGGCATTGAGACAGCTTATGAGGTTACAGGTCCCAAAAGATATCAGCATTGAGATTGTGTTGACTTCATAATAAATTAATCTTTTTTCCACAGTGGTTATTAGGGGGTAATATACCCCACATATTTTAATCCCGGAGTGGTGACACAAGATTTTATTATTCTTCCATTCGTTTAACAATGTGGTGAATATAATGATCATTGGTTTTCAAGTGAAAAATATCGAATCAAAGTCGTTTACAGGTCCCGATGTGGTAAAGCATCAAAAAAGCATTAACATTAATTTTGATATTAATATAAGGAATCCCACACTTGTGGTACAGAATACTCCTTTTGGAGAAAAACAGATAATAAGGCTGGAGTATGCCCTGTCTATCAATTACCTGAACCCGAATATTGGCTATATCAGGTTTGAAGGTTCTACGGATTATTTCCAGGATGCTGATCTGGAAGCACTGCATAAACAGTGGACTGCCGGGTCTGCGCCGCCTGCGGTGCAAAACGAAGTGGCCAATACTATGGTGAATAACCTTGCACCTCTGGCGCTGACTATCTCCAAGACGCTGGCGCTGCCGCCTGCTGTGCCGCTGCCTGCTATTAATTTCCAGGGTAAACAGAAGAAGCCTGAAGAGCCGACGTATTATCACGGGTGAGGAAGGGTTCTTTTAAGGTCTTGCAGCATAGAGTATGAAGTTGTTCTACATGGCGAACTCTTCTGCTTTTTTTGTAAAACCTGATTTTGATATTACGGTAAAGCGGTCGGTTCTGTCATTGATGTTCCAATCCACTGAGCCGAATTTATCCAGTAGAGCGGTAAGCACGTCAATACCGGTTATCATGTTCTGCCATTTGCATTCCCCAAAAAGGATATTCTTTGAATCCTCATAAAATACTACCTATTAGTATTATTCTATTTAGTAGCATTTAAAATTTCAGGATGTTATGTATATGAACTAAAAATCATTAATTTTAACCCATATATAAATCAAAAATTTAGATATTTGTTACACATGTAAACCAAAAATATACATATTAAACCTACATGTGAACCAAAAATTTAAATATATAACCCTCATATGGTGCAATATGCAAAAAAACGCAATACTGGAAATTCTCTCAGACTGGAACTTCTGGGCAAAAGAAATGGATACGGGGATACAAAGAGGCAAATACCTAAGGGCTCTTGTTGATCTTATAACAACTACAAACCAGATAGTTTCTATTGCAGGAGTCAGAAGAAGCGGAAAATCAACCCTGATACGACAAATCGTAAAAGGATTGATAGAGACGCAAAATGCAGATACTCTAATCGTGAACTTTGAGGATGAGCGATTTGTGCAAAGAGACCTTAACCTGCTGACCGATATATACAATACCTATCTGGAAAAAGTAAAACCAGAAAGTAAACCGTTTATTTTCCTGGATGAGATACAGAATATTCCGCAGTGGGAGCGCTTTGCAAGAGGCGTACATGAAAGGGGTGAGGCTAAGATAATTGTATCAGGCTCGTCATCAAAGTTGCTGAGTGCAGAACTTGCTACATTGCTGACGGGCAGGCACATCATGTTCTTTATCCATCCTCTTTCATTTCGGGAATTCCTGAAATTCAATGACCTGGAAATTTCAAACGAAATTGAGATGGTAACCGCAAGAACAAGAATAAAACAACTGCTTGATGACTACATGGAATACGGCGGTTTTCCAGAGGTGGTACTGTCCCGTGGTAAGATAAGAATACTGCTGAGTTATTTTGAAACAATGATCGTACGGGATGTTATTGAGAGGTTTAACATTCGTGAGAGGGAAAAGATAAGAACCATTGCCAAATTCTACCTGACAAATATCTCATCTCCCATAAGTTTCAATAAGATTTCCCGTTTCCTCAATATTCCGCTTACCACGGTGGAGCGGTTCTCTGACTATCTTGAGACAGCAAATGTAGTTTTTTTCCTTAAAAAATTCTCGTTTTCATTTAAGCAGCAGGAAAAAGCCCAAAGAAAGATATATTCGGCTGATGTGGGTCTGTCAAATGCGGTGGGTTTCAGGTTCTCAAAAAATCATGGTAGGATAATGGAGAATATTGTGGCAGTGGAACTTAAGAGAAGACAGTCGTTCAATCCGCAAATGGAAATATATTACTGGAAGGACTACCAGCAAAGGGAGGTTGATTTTGTGGTGAAGTATGGCCTTAATGTAACGCAGTTGATCCAGGTCTGCTATGACATAACAGATATTCAGACAAAGGAAAGGGAGGTCAGGTCATTGATACGGGCTGTGAAGGAATTCAAGTTGAAGGAGGGTATGATTATTACAGAAGATCATGAAGGTGAAGAGGTGGTTAAGGGATTTAAGATAGTGTATGTTCCGCTCTGGAAATGGCTGTTGATCAATTGATGGTGAATCTCTTAATCCCGCAATCCCTTGATCAGTTCCAGCACCCGCCTCTCAATTTCGTCCCTGGCCTGTAAGTGTGGTCACATTTAGTTCACTCCCAGGTGAATCTGTTGGAAATTGGGATGTAATGTCATGGTTGAAAGAGGATAATTATCTTATCTTTTTATGACTTTAAAAACAAAATCTCCCCTTGATTTTTACATATTTCAATATTCATAACAAACCATGTGTACTCATAATTTTATAAAAACGTTTTTATATATATTTACCCATGATAAATCAAAATGTTGATATGGAGATACAATATGAGAGATGGAAGGAGGTAATACTATTAAAAAATATATAATAACTACTCTATTAGTTATAATGATATCATTGTTTGCCGCTGGTTGTACAAGTACAGTTGATGATTCAACTGACATTAATGAAGAATCAACACCCGGCGTTGATGAAACAGATCATTCTCCTGTATCGAATATCGGAACAAACGTCTTAACATCTTTTAATGAAGAAGTGGAAAGTCCTGACATTGACCCCACTGCATATGTACACCCGCTGGCTTCAGTTATCGGTAATGTGCATATCGGGACCAATGTTATGATATCCCCTGGTGCTTCTGTGCGGGGTGATGAAGGACAGCCAATTCATGTTGGTGACGACTCCAATATACAGGATGGTGTAGTACTTCATGCGTTAGAGACCGAAGAGGACGGCGAGGCTGTGGAACACAATTTGGTCGAGGTTGACGGCAATAAGTATGCTGTCTATATCGGGGACCGTGTTTCTATGGCTCACCAGTCACATGTTCATGGTCCATCGAAAGTTGGCAATGATACTTTCATTGGCATGCAGTCCTTTGTGTTCAAGGCAGAGGTGGGTAATAACTGCGTGCTTGAACCTGTATCAGCAGTCATTGGAGTGATCATACCTGACGGCAGGTACGTACCAGCAGGTACGGTAGTGACCACACAGGCAGAGGCAGATGCATTGCCAGAGGTTACTGAAGATTATGCATACAGGCATACTAACGAAGCAGTGGTGCACGTGAACGAACAGCTTGCAGAAGGGTATAATGAGCTTAATGAGCCGATATCCCATATCAGTGCCAATGTACTTACATCCTTTAATGGCGAAGTGGAAAGTCCTGAGATTGATCCTACTGCATATATACACCCGCTGGCTTCAGTTATTGGTAATGTGTATATCGGGACCAATGTTATGGTATCCCCTGGGGCGTCTGTGCGGGGCGAGGAAGGACAGCCAATTCATGTTGGTAACGACTCCAATATACAGGATGGTGTGGTACTTCATGCGTTAGAGACCGAAGAGGACGGCGAGGCTGTGGAAAACAATTTGGTCGAGGGTGACGGCAATAAGTATGCTGTCTATATCGGGAATCGTGTTTCTATGGCTCACCAGTCACATGTTCATGGTCCATCAAAAGTTGGCAATGATACTTTCATTGGCATGCAATCTTTTGTGTTCAAAGCAGAGGTGGGTAATAACTGCGTGCTTGAACCTGTATCAGCAGTCATTGGAGTGATCATACCTGACGGCAGGTACGTGTCAGCAGGTACGGTAGTGACCACACAAGCAGAGGCAGATGCATTGCCCGAGGTTAC
>JAUWRA010000176.1 GCA_030610815.1 Methanosarcinales archaeon | reverse complement strand
AAACTTCATACTTCACGATCTAGGGGGATATTGTTCTATCGGCTTATAGAAAAAGCCGTATCAACAGACCCTAATCCATACAAATCTATTATTGGTAGGGGAAAGTGTTTATAGAACGGGAGTTAAGTGGATACCCCACTTGTTGCAATTCCTTTTTCGTTTTCAGATCTAAGTGCTTCCAAGAAAAGACCTGCACTGGTCGTGGCCAACTTGACCGGGGATGATGTGGTTCTCAGTCAGATAACGAGTGCGGCGAAAAACGATCAATATTCCATATTGCTTGCGAAAAACGATTTTAACGCAGGCAACCTAAAGGTGGAAAGCAGGATTCGACCAAACCGACTCTTCACAGCTGACAAATCAATAGTAGAATACAGAGCAGGAACTTTGAAGAAGGAAAAAATGAAAGAGATCGAACAAAAGCTCATCAGCATATTTGCTCAATAACATCTTTCATATTTGACTTTGAGAAACATCACCCTACGTTCAGCTCAACTTTTTCCTCTACCACTTTCGCAGTTTACACATCAGCCCAATGCAAAAGCAGGTGGCAGCATATCTTTGATGTAAAGTAGTGTCTTTGTGATCTAAACGGCGGCGCATCTCTATTAATATGCACAGAACACCCGCACACCGTCTGACGCAGTGTTTGGCTGTGGCAGGTGCGCAGCATTTCGATCACAGTGGGAGAGCGGAGGGACGGCGGGAGAAGGAAGGGACTAAACTGGGTTGAAATCAGTTCAATATTAACCACGGAGAGCACAGAGGGCACAGAGTATTTTCCCCCTGTCCTATTAACTTGAGGACAGTTAGTACAGTTAGTACTGGTTAATTGGCGAAGGTATTGATAGAAAAGATTAAGACAAATACTTCTATTAAGATTTAAATTTATTACTATCCGGAAGTGATAATACTCAAATGAAGAAAAACAAGAATCTTGATGACGGTACAAGATGGAAGAACGACAGATCAAAAGAACTATACGGCATTGATAACTGGGGCAGCGGGTACTTTGACATAAACCGTAAAGGCAACCTGATAGTGAAGCCAGGTAAAGGTAAACATAATGTAGAGATACTGCAGGTGATAGAATACCTGAAAAAGAACAGGATAAAGCCGCCTATACTGCTTCGTTTTCCCCAGATACTTGAGAGCAGGATAAGTGAATTATATGATTCATTCGGCCGTTCCATAGACGAGTTCCAGTACCAGGGCACCTATAAAGGCGTATTTCCCCTAAAGGTCAACCAGCGCAAGGACGTAGTAGAAGAGATCGTCAGGGTTGGCAGGAAGTACAACTACGGGCTGGAGGCAGGCAGTAAACCAGAATTTATCGAAAGTCTGTTCTTCAAACTGAGCCCGGAATCACTCCTGGTATGCAATGGGTACAAGGATAAGCACTATATCAAAACGGCGTTGCAGGCCACCCATTTCAGGAAGAACATCATCCTGGTAATAGACCAGGTAAACGAGATCCAAGATATTATTAAACAATCCAAAAAACTGAACGTCGACCCATGTCTTGGCATCCGGATACGGTTGTATTCGAGAGGGAGCGGCAAATGGGTGGAGTCTGGCGGCGAAGCTGCCAAGTTCGGACTGACAACCGGCGAACTACTGGGTGCCATTGATGAGTTGAAGGCAAGCGGCATGATCAAGAACCTTAAGATGCTGCATTTCCATATCGGCTCCCAGATCACAGAGATACGGCGGATACAAAATGCGGTAAAGGAAGCATCCAGGATATATGCCGAGGTCAAGAAGCTGGCCCCGGGACTGGAATACTTCAATATTGGCGGTGGGCTGGGTATCGATTATGACGGCAGCAGGACATCATCTGATGCCAGTGCCAATTATGCCATGCAGGAATATACCAACAATGTGGTGTTCACATTAAAGGAGATATGCGACCAGGAAGGTATCGAACACCCGACCATTGTATCAGAGAGCGGAAGGGCTGTGGCCGTATTTCATTCCATGCTTATAACCAATCTCGTATATGAGAAATCCATCATACACAATGGTGATCTTGAGGTCACTGAGGACGACCCCAATATCATCCGTAAATTCCACGACTGTTTTATGGAGATAACGGTGAAGAACTACCGCGAATATTACCACGACAGCCTGGAGTACAAGGAAGAACTTATCAACATGTTCAACCTGGGCCAGATGGACCTGGTAGAAAAGGCCAGGGGTGAAGCACTGTTCTTCAGTATATGCCAGAAAATACACCGTTTTATCAGTCAGGCCGGAGACGAGTCCGAAGAGTTCGATTATGTGCGCAAATTAATGTCAAAGCGGTATATCGGCAATTTTTCACTGTTCCAGTCCATGCCGGATTTCTGGGCCATTGGCCAGTTATTCCCGATCGTGCCGATACAGAAATTGAACCGTCGGCCTGAATGTATGGGTACTATACTGGATATGACCTGTGATTCAGATGGTGAGATCGACAGGTTCACCGATGTAAGGGACATGAAGGATATGCTGGAGTTACATTCACTGGACAGGCACCCGTATTATGTGGCAGTGCTTCTTTTGGGTGCATACCAGGACGCCATAGGTGATCTGCATAACCTGTTCGGGGCTGTGCATGAAGCACATGTGGTGGTGAAGGATGAGGATGAATGGGTCATCAGGAAGATCATCAAGGGGGACACTGTAAATTCTGTGTTGAAAATGCAAAACTTCAACAGGACAAGCCTGGTGAAAAGTGTCGAGTCATCTATTGAGAAAGCAGTGGACGATAAGGATCTGAGTCCCCAGTCAGCCAAAAGCATCCTGAACAATATTAAAAAGGAGATCAATGATTATACGTATCTTGATTTTTAGGTCGTGTCCCTGAGTTACTGGACCGGCACTTTAAACGTTAATAATTCGTTACTGGTCAGCACAGGCCTGTGAGAATGGGGGGTCGGCAGGCTGTCCCAAAACTAAAAGCATGTGTACGAATCAAATGATATCCATCCTATTTAGGATAATAATATTAAATTATAATTAATAATTGCCTAATTGAGGTAAAATATGATCGAATTGTATAATGTGAATTAGTTTTGGGACAGCTTGTCGGACAGCATTTCAATGTGAACCACAGATGGACGCAGATATACGCAGATTGACGGCTGGCGCTAAGTGTTTCACCGCGAAGGGGGCAAAGTTCGCAAAGACATTGTAAACTTCACTGTGCGTTCTTTGCGGTGAAGTATTTCATAAATTTTATGTTTTAACAGCCATGCCCGCCACCGGCTGCGTCCAACAACACCCGAGGCCACCAGCAGCGGCACACACCACTCCCGCACTGTTCTTCAGCAGCCCCGCACATCCGGGCATGTAAGGACTCTCCAACGTCCTTCATGCTTTTAACACGGATTCATTCAGGCGTATCAAAGGTCTTCAGCAATATGTCCAGTCCTGCAAGCACCTGCTTCCAGTAATCCACCATTTCCCCAAGATCAGCTACTTTCCATTGGTGATCGGTTAAGCCCTCCATTGGTCCATTAACCTCTTGCGATTAACATTCGGATCAAGCGCTTGACTTTGATACACTTCGAATAGCTCCATAAGACCTGCATCAATCTCCGCATAATCGAGAACAGCGTCCAAGAGTCTATGTGACTGTTCAGCAAATATCGTTGCCCATCTCAAGTGAGTATAGCGAGGGGCATTTTCAAGATTTGCCGAAAAAACCATAAGATAAACACGTCTCGACACTATAAGCGTTAATATCCCCACCCACAGAAGAGCTTCAACCACCTGTGGATTTGAAGTTGGCAGGATGTCGATACCGTATCTGCTTTTTAGTTCCTTAAAAATCAACTCTATTTCCCACCTGGCAGAATATAAGACCGCTATGTCCTCAGCATCAAGGCGATCGACTGGAATATTTGTGATATACAAATGGTACTTTCCATC
>JAUWRA010000045.1 GCA_030610815.1 Methanosarcinales archaeon | reverse complement strand
CTTCAGGTCATGCTCATAGATATTGTTCTGGTATTTCACTTCTACTGGCAAGATCTTCCCGTCAACGTCAAGCACAATATCCACTTCATGCTTTTGCTTATCAGTAAAATATGAGATATTCCTGATATCGAAAAATCTCCTGAACTCCTTTACAGTCAGCAGGTTGGAATCTACTACAGATTCTACCAATAGCCCAGTGTTTTCATCCATTAAGCTGCGATTCTTGAGCAGGGCATTCCGTAATCCTGAATCGATCACGAAGAATTTCCGGTTGGAACGTATTTGTTTTTTCACGTTCTTTGAGAAAAGAGGTAAACTTCCTATCAAATGCGTGGATTCCAGGTAATCGATCATGTTCATGAGCGTATCTGTGCTGATAGAGAGTGCCTGTGCAATCCGGTTATACGATGCGGTCTGGCAGTTGTTCTGGGCAATGTATGTGAGTATCTTTTCAAGATACTGGGGGTGCTTTATCCGGTACAGTACAGCAATATCGCGGTATATTGTCTTTTCAACCACGTCGGCAATAAGGATGTCCTGCCACAGCCGTATGTCTTTTGCAGGATGATATTCAGGATATCCGCCAGATAAGAGATATTCGTTGAAATACAGTACCAGTTCGTTCTGGAATTTTGTGAGTTCGAATTTATCTGTCCTCACATCAATTTTGAAAATATCCTTATCACCGTAGGGTTTTAGCAATTCGGTCCTGCCTTTGAATTTGATGAATTCCTTGAAGTTAAGGGGGAGTATCTTAATCTCGGAAATCCTCCCAACAAGTGATTCCCTTGAGTATTTTAACAGATGTGTGGCGCTTGAACTGGATATTATGAATTTGATGTTGTATTTCAGGTCAAAATATCTTTTTAGCCACAGGTTCCAGTCGGTCAGGAAATGTATCTCGTCGATGAAGATGTATAACTTTTCAACATCCCGTATTGGCTTTTTGACAATCTTTTCGAGATATTCGTCTATTATGGTCTTCAGGGGGTCGTCCATCATCTTGACCAGGGGGTCATCCATTGATGCGAACAGGATATGCTCTTTTTTTATGCCTGTGCCAAGGAGATGGTCTATCAACTGGTACATGAGCGTGGTCTTCCCAACCCGCCGCGGCCCTATTACGGCTGTAATGCGTTCGCTTTCAAGGAGTTCTGCCAGTTCATTGAATTCGTCCCTGTGGAGTTTTTGGAGTAATACAGGGTTAACGCTTCCGCTGGTCCACCATTCGTTCACTTCCTGAAGGTAATGCAGCGGCTCCATGGAAGGTGGGTTGGGTTGTGAGTGCTTATAGGTTTCCATTGGACTGGATGAAAAGACGGAATTTTGTCGAGTCTACTGGATGAATTGGTTTTTGTTGGGTGTAGAGGAGATGGGATAGTCACGTACTTCGGACCAGATGTAACGAAGCCTGAACAAACCAGTTCTGACCACCACACCCCACCCCGCCCCCTTCAAATATTCGACAGCAGCCCCAGCCCCTTATCTGTCAGCCGGACCATATCTCCTTCTACAGTCGCATACCCACCTTTCCTGAGAAAATCCAAGTGGTAGTCTACCTGCGACCTGTCAGCCCCCACTTCCTTCACCACATCAGGCAGCGCCTTCCCAAAGGCACCGATAGACACGATGATCCTCCTCCGCACCGGATTTCCCAGCGCCTTGAACATCATGTCATGGTCGCCCATCTTTGCCTCACGGGCCGTAGGGCCTCGCATCATCATGTCTTCCAGTTCGTCATCGTCAATATCCGGTACCATAAACTCAACCCTGAAATGAACATTTCAGTTAATTGGTCATAAACCTTACCTGCATGTCTTGAGACAGGATTTGGCTAAAAAATTAGTGTGGATCGGAAATTAGGGCACATATCCACACTGATCTACACATATCAGGGTCGCATCGTCTGTGTATAATGGGTTGGTGTCGCCACGGATAGTAAAAATATAAAATATAAGTTATGGCAAGAGCGCAATGTTCACCACCCTGTGCCGCATCTTTGCCGGGCAGGCCACATGCCGACCGCACACCCTGTGTTGACATAGACTCAAGTGAAAATATAATGAAAAATATGCGGGGGACGTGATTCGAACACGCGTACTCCTACGAGACAAGGCCCTCAACCTTGCGCCTTTGACCTGGCTGGGCAACCCCCGCATTAGGGTTTGTTTTTTTTATCAAGTTAATCTGACCGAAGAGGGGATTTTCTTGTTACCGTGCACTTGAGCGTAGCGAAGAAACGCACACTTCAATCGAACCTTGTAAGGTTCGACTGTGGCAACACCTGCACTATGTTTATATTATCACTGAAGAACTACTCAATTTCAGAGAGTATTTCTTTCAGTTGTCCTGCCTTCAGGATAATTGTGTCAGCACCCTGGATCACCAGTTCTTTAGCCGGATATGAACCATCCGTTTCTATATTGAAGATATATGAATTTGGCTTTTCTATAACATTAATGGCATCAATATCACAAATTCCCATGCAAAGTTTGCACAAATTGCATTTCAGTGGATCAGTGACCTCCAGCTTATCATTATTTATAACCAGGACATTCCTCGGACATTCATCCACACACCTTCCGCATGAATCACAATCTTCCTTAATAGTAATAACCGGCATGTTCTTATAGCCACATCCAACACCAGCCTGCCATTTCGCATGCTTGCGTCCAATCCCGAGCTTTGCAACGGCTTCCAGTACAAGCGTTTGACGTTCTCTTAAGTCTATGATCGGTATTTTCTCATCAGCCACAGTAACCTTTGGGTCACTTGATAACAGATCACCCGAATATATTATTTTCGAACCTTCAGCACTCAAGTTCAGTGAAAGCTGGCATCTGGTACACCCTTCGCCGCCACAGTCACAATCCTCAGGAAGCACATATGATTCCAGATCAGTTATAAGCGGTATCAGTCCCATTCTCAGTGCAATCTGCTCGTCGAACAGGACAGATGTATTATCATAGATATTAACGTAATCTATCGCCATTGTGGGGACCTCAGCCAGTATGACCCTGCGCAGTCCATTAGCAATAGCAGGTTCAACATCATTAAGTACGAACCTGGCTTTCGTGTCAGATAATTCAATGATATCTATATCCATTATGTGCCTCACTTAAACTCTACGTCCACGGCGTCCGCCTTTGGATTGGGTGCCGTCATGTGGTATGGGTGTAACATCCTCGATCCTGCCGATCCTGATGCCAGCCCTGGCAAATGCCCGTATGGCTGCCTGGGCTCCGGGGCCCGGACTCCTCTGTTTATTACCACCAGGTGCACGGACCTTTACATGAATACCCATAATACCCTTATCCTTGAGCTTATCAGATAGCTGGTTAGCCATCTGCATTGCAGTATATGGAGAACTCTCATCGCGGGCCGCCTTAACGACCATTCCTCCGCTGATCTTAGCAATGGTCTCTGCTCCTGTCAGGTCGGTTATTGTGATTATGGTATTATTGAATGATGCCTGTATATGGGCAATACCCCATTTTCCTTCTGCCATGATATCTTACTCCTGTAAATACTATTTTTCACCGGGTGTTTTTGTATCTTTGCCGGCAGAATCACCAGTACTGCGATTTTCACTGCTTTTGCTGGCAGTACCACCAGTACTGCGATTTCCACTATCTTTGCTGGCAGTACCACCAGTACTGCGATTTCCACTATCTTTGCTGGCAGTACCACCAGTACTGCGATTTCCACTACCTTTGCCAGCAGTACCACCAGTACTGCGATTTCCACTACCTTTGCCAGCAGTACCACCAGTACTGCGATTTCCGCCACCTGGAGCACTACGACCGCGACCACCCGCACCGCCACCCGGGCCACTACGACCACGACCACCCGCACCGCCGCCGCCACCGCGGCGACCGCGACCACGTCTTCTGTCTTCCTGTACTTCCTCTATCTGGGCAATCTCTTTCTGGACGATCTGGGCCGGACGCTGAACATGTGACTCGCTCTTGAGCGGAGAGTTCAGGTAGTATTCGATCTTCAGTTCATCTTCCTTTGTCACCATATAGCCAGGCACTGTGATTTTCTTAGCCTCTATCGCTATATGACCGTGTGTGATAAACTGGCGTGCCTGTCTCAGTGTATTAGCAAACCCCTGCCTGTAAACCTGTGTCTGGAGCCTGCGGTCCAGGAAGTTCCTGGCATCCAGTGCCAGTATATCGTCAAGGCCGCCTTCCGGGGACAGTATACCATACCGCTTGAGTTTGGCCAGGATATCGTCTGATTTCTGCTTGACATGCCCGGTCAACTCGCCTTCAGTGATCTCTGCCAGCATTTCCATAGCAGACCGTCGATAATTCCTGAGCAAGGTCTGTGCTTTCCAGACTTCACGTTTGTTCCTGAGTCCGTAAGTCTTTATGTGCCCAACCTCTTCAGCCATCCTGGCAGCCTGCCAGGGGTGTCTGGGTGTGTCATATGATTTTGTATTCTTACCTGGGTATCCCATAAGATCTCACCACCTATTTAGGCTTCCTCTTGACACCCACAGTAAGTCCTTTCCTGCCTGTGGATCTAGTTCTCTGGCCTCTTACCTTATGACCGCGCTCATGCCTGACACCCCTATACGACCTGGTCTTTTTCAAGGTATTCAGGTCCTCTCTTTTAGTAAGGAGAATATCTGTTGCGAGAATATGCTTGTCATCCCCGGTCAGTAAGTCTTTCCGCCTGTTGAGCATCCATGTGGGTAAAATGGATTTAATTTCCTCAATAGTCTTTTTCAATGAATCGATCTTTTCATCATCCAGATACCCAATTGTCGCAGTCGGGTCGACATTGGATCTATCAGAAATAATACGTGCTATGCGCCTGTTTATGCCCTTGATACCGGTAAGGGAATATTGTACGCTCTTTTTACCTTCAAGATCAGTATTGGCGATACGCACTATATGTTTAATTTCATCCTGTTCGCTATTCTCTTTTTTCTTTGCCATCTATTGGTTTCCTCCGATAGGAACATATTTCCTATAGCCCCGGAACATTTGTCCGGCGCCGCCCCTCATGTTTTGGGCGCGGTTATCTCATTGATGTGGACGCCAGCTAAACGTACGTCTACTAAAGATACAGCCCTTAGATGCATTGCTACTTAAAAAACCTTGTGCAACATTGCACGGGTTTCGCAAAGCTTATCCGCAGTACAGATTGTACCCGCAGCGTTTGCATACCGAGTCATCATCAATCCTGTCAAACCCATACCGGTAATCATGAAGTATATTTTCTGCTGCATCTATCATATCTGACAGGGCATCATTATCCAGCGGTTTCACCCGTGAGGCAGTATATTCCTCACCGTCCAGTTCATACACCCTGGGTTTTTCCTTTGCCAGTAACTCCAGTGTCAGCTTATGCACCCTGTACTCAGGATACATATGTTCGAACCCGTGTGCGTATAAAAGTAATTGTCTTGACCTTTCAACAGGTCCGGGTTCGTTCCCTGTCTTATAATCAATGATCTCCACTTTATTATCAGACCCTGGTATCAGGTCGACCCTGTCAATGAAACCCTTGAACTGGTGGCCCCCCAGCGATACAGTGAATCTCTTTTCCACCATCATGTTATTTTGAATAGAATCTTTATTGCGCTGCCAGAACACATCCAGTAAGGGTTTTGCTTTTACCGTGTCCACCCATTTCCATTTATCCTCCTTTGCAAGGGTGAGGGTGATCTCACCAAGCTGTTTTCGGGTCGAGACCTTCTGGCGTACAGCTTTCTCCAGGACATTATGCACGAAACTTCCGATATTCATGGCCCCGTCACTCTTCTCCATATCACGGGTAGGCATGCCCAGTATATGCTGTAACTCATACTCTTTTGGACATTCCGAATAAGTGTTCACTGCCGAAACACTGAATGTGATATCAGAAGGAGGGGCAATACCTTCATCACTCCCGTCCCTGTCCAGTATCTCCTTTGCATATCCGGCAGGGTCCAGTTCACCCCAGTTACTATTAATGATACCAAGATAATCCTCCCCGTTACCATCCCTTAATGCATGGTATGCCAGAAGGTGCCCAATGCTCTCCTCAAATGAACCCGAGTCAAGGGATTCGATAACCAGCTTTTTCCTGTGGGTTTTGATACGCTCAAGTTCACTGTCCCTGATAACCTCCCCTGGACTGACCTCAGTGTCGCGCAGGTATGTGATATCAGGTACATCCACTTCATCCTGGTCCACAGCCCTCCAGTTGTCATATCCCATGTCGACCATGAATTCCGATGGATGGCGCTCACGTTGGCCGTACTGGATACCAAGTGTAAAGTACAGGTGCTCCCTTGCCCTGGTCATGGCCACGTAGCACAGCCTCCGCTCTTCTTCAAGTTTGATCTCCCGTTTCAGTTCACGTATGGCACTCAACCGTTTGGACCTGGAACTGAAATCCTGACTCAACAGGTCACGGTACAGGTCTATAAGTTCAATAGGTATCAATGGCTCAACACCGCCCCTGAACAGTGGGAAGCGGTCCTTTGCCATATTTGTCACAAATACAGTATTGAACTCCAGGCCCTTAGATGAATGGATTGTCATAAGATTCACTGCATCTTCTTCCAGTATCCTTGCAGCCGGAGGGTTCTTGCCCATTTCATCCAGTATCTCAAGATATGCTATGAACTCGCCCAGTTCCCTGCCGTGTGAGGTTTCGAATTTCAGGGCCATTTCATGCAGGTTCCTGAGGTTTAGCATAGCCTCCCTGTTATCCCTGGTATCGTCGTGGGTGAACTGGCGGCTCAGGCCCGATGCGTCCAGTATTTCTATTAAAATATCAGAAACGTCCAGTACAAGTTTATCTTTCAACCCATCTATCCGGCGTTTCATCTGCTTTACTACCCGCTGTCCTGATGGTGATAAGCCCAGTTCACTGAAATGGTTGTAGATGGCATCCTGGAAGGATACCCTGTGCTTTTTAAGGTACTCGCCAATAATGATGGAATCCCCTGTATCAAGTGCATGGTTGTAGTGGAACAGCCTCCACCAGCTTTCTGTACCCCTTGCCCTTGGATTGACCAGGTTATCCAGCACGTACAGGTAGGCAAGTGCGGTCTTGGTCTCGGGACGCTTTAAAAAAT
Organism: Methanosarcinales archaeon; assembly: GCA_030610815.1. Lineage (GTDB taxonomy): Archaea > Halobacteriota > Methanosarcinia > Methanosarcinales > Methanocomedenaceae > Methanocomedens_A. Next base: position 8,687 of record JAUWRA010000045.1, on the reverse strand, counting down.
CAGTATCATCCTTCACACGTACGGCATGTCCCCTTCTTTCCAGTGCCTGCCTTATCCTGCGCCCCTGCGCATGTGTCCGGTACAGTACGGCAATGTCTGAGAGGTCCACGCCGTGTTCCAGGCATGTTTCGACCTGTTCCACAATGTACCTGGCTTCCTCATTCTCGTCAGCAGTTTCAACGATGTGTACATCTTTCCCCTCAATTTCATCGTAGTTATGAAGCTGGATAAGCAGGTCCATCTGGTCAGGGCCGTAGTTATGCCGTATCAGGTCATGGGATACCCGCAGTATCTTATTGGTTGAGCGGAAACTCACATCAAGGGAAACAACGTCGTCAGACCCGACATCAAAATTCCGTATAAACTCCTGTATGTTATTTGTGTAGGCACCCCTGAATGCGTAGATGGTCTGGTTGGGGTCTGCCACCACTGTCACGTTCTTCTCTTTCCCTGCCAGGAGTCTGATCAGTTCGAACTGGACATAGTTGGTATCCTGGAACTCGTCAATGATGATATACTTGTACCTGCCAGTGACCCCGTGGGTCCCGTAGGTGTTAAGGAATTCCAGTGCCTTTTTGTTCAGGTCGCCATAATCCAGTGCATTCCTCTTTTTCTTACCGGTCTCGTACCGTTTCCAGGTTTGCACCATATCCCTGTACCTGGCATAGTCCGTATATTCCTCGTTGAAGTGTATCCAGCCTTTTTTTTCCTTTTTCAATGCCTTCTTTTTAGCATCATCCAGCAGGTGGAAGGTATTCAGCCGGGTGGTGTTGTCATGGTACAACTGCTCCCATTTTCCCTCATCCGGTTCCATATCCCGAAGTAATTGTTTTCGTCCCTGCAGGAAATCCTCCATGTTCTCTATGGTGATGTTCAGGTCCTTGGCCTTTGAGATGGATGAAGTGTACAGTGTCGCATCCCTGATATTTATGCCAAACTTCATGTGCAGCATGATGGAAGTGTCCACGTCCTCAAGGATGGAGAACTCGGGGGACACACCGCACTTGTCGGCATTCTCCCTGATGACCTCTGCGCAGAAGGAGTGGAATGTACTGACATGTACTTCCAGACCTCCCAGGAGCTGCTCGACCTTGTTTTTCATGTGCCCGGCAGCTTCCCTTGAGAAGGTAAGGGCAAGTATCTGGCCCGGGTCGATACCTTGTTCTTTCACCATGTAGGCTATCTTTGTAGTGATGGTGGTGGTCTTGCCTGTGCCCGCGCCTGCCAGTATCAACAGGGGGCCACGGATGTGTTGTATTGCAGCAAGCTGCCTTTGGGTCGATCCGGTAATTAGTTCGTTCAGGGTCATTCTATCTCTTTTATACTGCTTCTTCTATCTTGTATTTTTGTGAAGTTTTCTGTTTTTATCTTACCTGTAAGTATACCTTTAAGGGTGTTCTTATATGAAGTCCCGCCTTACAAAACCACATCAATCATACAACCATCCCGACCTCGGGTATACACCAGCTATCTACGAAGTCACCCACCTCCTGCTGGAAGATGCTCAGCTTTTATATTAACTTCCAAGTTGCTGGTCATTATCAGTTAAATTAGGCGCAAACTTTGAGTCAATTAAATAATTTCATGATATATTTAAGCCACATTTAGGCGTTATTAGAAGTCCTCCCCAACCTGTTTTGCAGAGATGACCCTTGAAAATAATAGCTTTTTCTCATCCTGATTATACCCATCCATTTGTCCAATCTCTTTAATGATATAGATAATTTCTTTTTCTGAAGAAACAATTATGTACTTAATATCTGATGCTTCAAACTCTAAAGGCATTTTCTTGAGTTTGTGATTTATTTCATCACGCTGTGATTCGTCAAGATAATCTCTTTTACATAAGCAATAATTGGACAAAACATCAAGTATGGGTACATATCGGCGCTCTCGTTCATCATAAAAACGATAAATTTCGTCTAAAAATTTTTTTTCTTTTTCTCCCCACATTTTTCCTTCGTATGGCTTTGTAAAACAGTATATCCAGTATATGTCATCCCACAATTTATTATCAAGATCATTAAGAAGCGAAATCAACATACTCTGGACAGCAGAAGTAATTTTCGATTCTTCATGAACATATAACACTGGACTGATTTTATTTCGCTTACCCCATTCCTTACTTAGACCGATGCCACAGTGGCCATATGTGTCCAAATGATTCTTAGATTGCGATAATGGGATATCACAAAAGCAGACCATCGGAATAGCATGTTCCAATTCTTCTTTCTCTTCTTTTGTAGGTTTGTCCTGTAGGACGATGTTTAAATCCTCCATGCAAAGGTGCGGTTTAAACCCTTCTTTGAGGATACTGATGATATTTTCCTTATTAGTAGTAAAGTGAAACAGTGTATTCGAACTTATTGTTGGAGATAAAGTAAGGCCTTCCCCATACCCATTATTACCCATAAATATTTGCTCCTTAGTGGCTCATTTTATTAAAATCGTTCCTTTAATATTTTTTATTATTCGTGCCAATTTATTATCCGAAAATTGTTGTTAAGGACTATTATCACCCCACTTAGCATGAGTTCTACCATCTCGCAGCCCCAGCCGTGCCACCCCGCATGAATTCGGGGGCATCCACGGGGCAGTTGGTTGATTAGTCATAGAGCCTCTTTCTCAAACAACCCACAAAAAGCACAAGCAATACCTGCTATTCCACATACGTATCCGATTATTAAACCGATGTCTGGGTAATTTGAGACACTGAATGTGTTGTAGTAGTTCAAAAGTGCTAATGGTATTGTTTTAAGCGTAACACCAGCGACAATAAGGAAAAACGCCCATGTATACCATTGTTTTTTATTCATTTCATCACCCCTGCTTTATTTTTTAACACGTGCATCAATCTGCAAGTCTTTTACAAGTTTTTTTGCTTCTTTATAAATATATGTAAACAAGTTTAGACACCCATATTTTCTTTGAAACTCTATCTCTTCATTTAAATCTATTAAAAAATCAAATCGGCAGCTTTTTTGATATTCAATATTCAAATATGCTGTTAAAGCAGTTCTTAATGATTTACACCATCTACATCTGTTGTCTTTATATTTTCCAAGTATACTTAAATTTAAATTATTCGAACCTTGAGAATTTATTTCTATTTTAGCCGAAGTCTTTACTTTTTCACCTGTCCATGCTATACGTTCCTTAATAATCTCCTCATAATCTGATCCATTAAATTTAAATTGTAAGTTACATTTACCTTCAAAATAATCAATATTTAAGAAAACAATTTCTCCAGCATCATCTACTCCTTCAAAATTTCTACCATTTCTTATTCTGTCTTGTTTTCTTCGATAATTCTTGAAACTAATAAATTTTTCAGGTTCACAATTAGGACAAAATCTTGCTGTATTAACACTATCAAATTTTAACAATTTTTTACATTTTTCACAGAAAAAAACTGATTGTCCTGATGAATTCATACTTTTATCTATTCCAATGATGATATTTATATTTTAATTAAGAGTGGGGTGAAAGTATTAGAGTCAACGACCCCAGTTTTCTCTAACGCTCAAATCCGAGGCATCTCGTGAGCGCATGAAACTTGCCATTAACAAAAAATATATATTCTCGTTTAACTATTTGCATAAAACAACATTAGGATATATAATAAAATTATTAATATAAATATAGATGAAGCAGAAAAACTATATATACTAATCATATCTACTTAATTAATTGGGAAATCGAGGTGTAACAATATGGGATTTAGGAGATATTTAAAAACGTTCCACGAATCAAAATGTGATGAAGCGGGTCTGACATTAAATGAAAAAGCCCTTCTAAAGAATTTTATAGAAGATAATCGAGAGCTTCTTAAAACATTAGCTAAGCTTTAATTTTTATTTTTTTTAAAATCTTAATATTTTTAATATCAATGATAATATTAATATACCTGCCTCATTTTTTATATTATGTAACTTAAATTGCAATTTCCCCATTTGTCGTGTATTAGAGATGAGCCACCCTTCTATTTCTTCTACTGTTGTTTCATATTGTGCAATTTTTAATAAATATTCAAGTCTTTCTTGTCTTTTCGCATTAACAAAGTACCTTTCAGATTCTAATATTATCGAAGCAATTCCAAAACCAGTTCTTTTATTTGCATTATAAAATGCATGCCTGTGAGTTATGGAATGCAATGCAAAAGCAGCATTTTTAAATACATTATTGTTGTTGTTTAATTGGTAATAAACTAAGTTTTCAAGAGTTCCAATATCACGAACTCCTGGTGAATATTCGTCAGTCCCTTTATCTAGTTCTATTAAAATATTATGAATTTTTATAATTTTTCCAATAGTTAACTCAATCATAATTGTACAGCTATTGTCATCATAATCTATACCGTTTTTCATGGTATATGAGGCATAATTATCTCCTCAAATCTCGACATACTGAAATGCATTCATACGTTCTTTCATATATTATTTGTAAATATCAACGTGCTCCAGGTCGCCCCGGTAGCCAGCAGGTCTTAAACCTGAAGAATGTTTCACTTCCCATCCCGGAGGGTAAACACCGGGGTCACCGCCTGCATATTATCTCATCCATCCTATCCCTTCACATGTATAGTTGAAGTCCCGACCCATGTCCTTTTCACATTTATCCTCACAGGTATGCGCCGGGTAAGCTGCTCGATATGGCTGATCACGCCTATGGTCCTGCCAGATAACCGCAGGCTTTCCAGTGCATTCAGGGCGGCATCCAGGGTCTCGCTGTCCAGTGTGCCAAAGCCCTCGTCCAAAAACAATGATTCCAGCCTGGAGCGCCCGCTGCTTCGTTCTGATAAGTGCCAGGGCCAGCCCCAGGCTGACCAGGAAAGACTCGTCGCCGGATAAGGGTCTCGACCGGGCGCTCTTCGCCTGCGTTCCACAGGTCTATTACCACCATATCCTTCAGGTCAACAGCTCGAAGCGCGTATCTGAATACCACTAGATTTTGAATTATCGGACAATCTCTGAAATATGAGTTATCCACATACAAGCCCACTCGCACTTGATGATGTGTTAATTCATTTTTATTTTAAAGTCCAAATGTGTGTTTCAACGATTCTTTCAGTATGTCCAATTCTGTAAATGTTCCAATTCTTCTGTAAATCTCTATAGACGAACGGTCGCAATATTATCAGTCATAATAATAGAATCACTTAGAAGGCCAGTTTCCTGGCCCATTTCCGTATGGATGTCTACGAAAATACGGCTCTTATGACCTTTGCGCATTAAATTACTGGTAATCATACCGATGATCAATTGACCCAATCCAGTTTGTAAATTATTTGATTGTAAAACAACTGCTGGACGTTTTTTTGCGGTCATTAAATTAGAATCCGGAAACCAAACAAGGATGATATCTCCCTGCTTATAAGTTGTCATATTCGTCCATACCAGATGCATTCCAGTCGTCCTTAAAAGTTGTCAACCGTCTCCGTAGGTCGAATGCTTCTTCCCGAGTCAATCCAGTTTCACGTAATGGGATGCCTTGACTTTGCATTTGCTCCCTTAGAAAATGCACAAAGTCCATTACCTCGACAATCTTGTCTTTGGGCAAAGCGCACAGGTCATCAATGATTTGTTGAGTATATTCCATTGTATTCATAATAAACCATTTCCCTCATCCTAATATAAACATTTCGTTCACTATTGCAAATATTCTTTGTATAGGACTTACAACAACCTTAAATCTATGAAAAGCACTTAATTTTACAATGAAATCTAGCTCAAATAAAATAAATCTTCCAGTTATCGTAGAAAAAGATGAAGATGGATTTTATGTAGTAGAGTGTCCGCTTTTAAGAGGTTGTTATACTCAAGGAAAGACCCTCGATGAGGCACTCACGAACATCCATGAAGTCATCGAGATGTGTCTTGATGATGAGACCGAAGATGTAGTTTCCGATATTGCAAATATCCAGGAATTTAGTTTTCATACATTAGCGGTTGAAGTATGAAACTGCCAGTTATATCAGGCAAAGAGGCAGTAAAAGCCTTTGAAAAACTCATTTAAGGATTTTGTTCTCCTACCCCTTCACATGTATAGTTGAAGTCCCGCCCCCTGTCCTTTTCACATCTATCCTCACAGGTATGCGCCGGGTAAGCTGCTCGATATGGCTGATCACACCAATGGTCCTGCCAGATAACCGCAGGCTTTCCAGTGCATTCAAGGCGGCATCCAGGGTCTCGCTGTCCAGTGTGCCAAAGCCCTCGTCCAAAAACAATGATTCCAGCCTGGAGCGCCCACTGCTCAGTTCTGACAGTGCCAGGGCCAGCGACAGGCTGACCAGGAATGACTTGCCGCCGGATAAGGGTCTCGACCGGGCGTTGTTCGCCTGCGTTCCATAGGTCTATTACTACCATATCCTTCAGGTCAACAGCCCTTAAAAGGTTTTTTTGCGAAATATCTATAATTTATTGGATGGTGGTTTCTATGATGTGTTTTTTAGACACTGATATTGGCATCAAAATTTCAGACGCCGGTTCAGTTTTATCATAAATTAAAATTAGTAAGATTCAAATCCCTAAAAAGTTTTACATCGAATTGATATTCATCTGTGAACTGAAGCAATTTATTATAAAAGGGCTTGTCATTCGTAATCAAAGTCGTGCCATAAAGGATGGATGTTATCGCTATGAGGTTATCAAAACCACCAGCCTTGATTTTTATTGCATAATCAAGAGCTCTTTCCTTTATATCCGAATCGAAAAGAACGATTTTGGCACAATCCTCGATCTCCAGTGCAGCATCTTTTCCATATTCCTCTTTTCCTGTCAGTAGTGAAATAACAGAGGCAACTTCCACTATCACAGCAAAAGGTAGAATTAAGCAATGCTTTTCCCGTATTACATTTTCGTAGATTTTCCTGGCCTTGATGTGCAGATTCTCCCACTCTTTCCGTTTCACTTCATTTTTGTGAATAGGTGGAACAAAAGCATACACCAGCACGTTACTGTCCAGAGTTATATACATCAGTATTCCTTTCGCTTAAGTGAAGAAATAAGTTCATCAGGCGTAATGTCTACTTCTGGGCATTTTGATACTCTATTTAACAATGCATGGTATCGCTTAAGTTTTACTTCTGGGGGCACTTTTATCGCTCCAGAATATGACATTTTTTTTAAATCACCAACTTCTATGCCTAATTTCATAAGTTCTCTTCTTATTTCTGTTGACATAATAACCATTTTTTAGTTACTCAAACATTATAATCCTATCTTTTGTCAAATGAAATGGTTCACGATGTATTGAGCCATTCCACCTAACCATAAAGTTTTAAGGAAGGGGTTGCTCAGAAAATTTCTGCGAGATGCAGATATTACAGTGGAAGAATTCATAAAACTCATTTAAGGATTTTGTTCTCCTACCCCTTCACATGTATAGTTGATGTCCCGACCCCTGTCCTTTTCACATCTATCCTCACAGGTATACGCCGGGTAAGCTGGTCGATATGGCTGATCACACCAATGGTCCTGCCAGATAACCGCAGGCTTTCCAGTGCGTTTAAGGCGGCATCCAGGGTCTCGCTGTCCAGTGTGCCAAAGCCCTCGTCCAAAAACAATGATTCCAGCCTGGAGCGCCCGCTGCTCAGTTCAGACAGTGCCAGGGCCAGCGACAGGCTGACCAGGAATGACTCACCGCCGGACAAGGTCTCGACCGGGCGTTCCTCACCTGCGTTCCACAGGTCTATTACCACCATATCCTTCAGGTCAACAGCCCGAAGGGCGTATCTGGAGGTTATATCAGACAACTGGCGGTTCGCGATTGTAATAAGCAGGTCGAACATGGTCTGCAAAGCAAAGTCCCTCAGGCTGTTTGCAGGTATTACCCCTGCAAGTTTCTGCCATCGTTCCATTTCAGCCCTGGCCCCTTCGAGGTTCTTCTCCTGTTCCTGTCTCTTTGTGAAGTTCTCGTTAAGTGTTTTAATCTTACCTGTAAGTCCACCTTTAAGGGTGTTCTTCTCTTCGATCAAGGCAAGAAGCTCCCGCTCCCTGTCAAGGATATGCCTGAGGTCATCCGGGTTGAAAGGAGTTTGTGCAAAAACAGCTGCATGTGTTCTTATATTCTCTTCAACAGTATGCCAGTCATTGTTATACTGCTGCAGCGCCTGTCTTTTCTCATCCATCCAGCCTGGGTCCCTGAAGGATGCTTTATGTTCCTCTACAGATTCAAAACCTGCGTTCCCAAGGGCCTGCAGGTATACGGACCAGGTGGCCGACAGTTTCTCCTGCGTCCTGCCCAGGTCATTTTTCAGTCCCTCCAGCCGGGCTGTAATCGCTGACAGTTGTGTTTCAGCTTGCCTGGAATCTTCCAGCATAGTATTCCGGTTTTTCTCTTTTTTGATTAGTTGTACTTCAAGTGCCGACCTTGCTGCCTCTACTCCTTTACCGCCGGTCATTTCCATGACCTGTTCAAGTGATCCGGTACCCTCCTCCCTGTATCCGGCAGCGGTTTCAAGCAGACTGTTGTGGCGTGTTGTGTCTTCATCAAGCCGTCTGCTGTTCTCCTTTACAAAGGTTCCCAGTTCTACAAGTGTAGTGTTATTCTGCTCCAGACGCCCGATAGAATCCCTGGTTTTTGATATATGCTGCTTGAATTTCTCAAAGGCCAACTGAGGCGGTTCACCTGCAAATTCAGCAGGAATGATAGAGAAGAACTGCTTATTGTTATCTGAAATGTCATCT
>JAUWRA010000202.1 GCA_030610815.1 Methanosarcinales archaeon | reverse complement strand
TGAAACCGTAGAGGATGTGCTTCTGAAGAGCCGGATGAGGGAAATCTTCATGTCCGGTTCTGTGAGGGGGCTCATAGTAACCTCGGGGCTATTACCCCACCAGGAGGTGCGCTATGGGCTCTACTCGACAGAACACAGAGCGTTATTGTTTCTCCGTGCTCTCTGTGCACTCTGTGGTTATAAACCGTTCCAGGAAATAATAAAAAGTCTCCGATGTTTTTTTATCCTTTGTAACCATAACAAACAGAGACTGTCTGGAACAAAGGAGGCAGACAATGGATGAAAAAATCGCGCCCCATGTGGACGAAATAATTAGGGCGCTTGGTACAACAGGCACAACAGTAAATCAGGCTATTATTATAGAAGAACTTGCAAGGCTCCTGGAGTTCAAGGTGCCTCTTAAAGAGGCAAAAAGGAGCTTGCTTAAAAAATACGGGAATATCGATCTACCTTCCGTGAAAAAACTTTCCGAGCTTGGCGCAGGGGAGCGAAATATTGAGGTCACTGCCCGGATTTTTGAGATCAATACCAAAGTCGTTGGCATCAAGGAACAGGAGCGTACCATCTTCATGGGCACCATGGTAGACGAGACCGGGGCACGGAGTTTTACTGCATGGGAGGATTTCGGGCTTGAGAAAGGAGATGTGGTCAAGGTCATTAACGCCTATGTCAGGATGTGGCAGGGCATGCAGGAGATTAATTTCGGTGCCAGATCGAAAGTTGAGAAATTAGACTCAAGCGCCCTGGAACCGCTCCTGTCAAAAGACCTGGAACGCCCTGTCCTGCTGGCAGAGCTGAAAGAGGGCGAACCTGCTGTTCATACTGTAATAAGGATAATGGAATCCGGGCAGCAGGAGATCAACACAAAGAACGGGCCCCGGACCATAGTAACAGGGATAGCAATCGATAGCTCTGCCAAACTCCCCTTTACCTCATGGGTACCATCTCCCGAACTTACGGCCGGGAATACAGTAGAGATCAAAAATGCATATATGAGGTCATGGCAGGGTATTCCTACTATCAATATGGGAGAATTCACTTCGATCAGTCATCCGGAAACTCCAATAGATGACAGTGATATTGCCGGGGTATTGGACCACGTCCCAATCAGGCTGGATAAAATAACTGACAGGGACGGAGCTTTTGATGTAAGTATAGAAGGCAACATAATCTCGGTCAGGCCCGGTTCAGGGCTTATTACCAGGTGTCCTGAATGTAACAGGGTGATACAGAAGAACATCTGCCGTGTCCATGGTTTGGTAGAAGGAAGGAACGATATGAGGATAAAGTCCATACTGGACGACGGTACCGGAGCCCTGGCCGTAGTACTGGATGCAGACCTGACCCGGAAGGTCACTGGCTATTCCATTGAAAAAGCCAGGGAAGTTGCTGGTGCGGACATGAACTTGTCTGCTGTTGAGGAAGAGATCAGGAGAAAGCTTATTGGACTGACCATGCGATTGAGAGGTAATATGACCAAGGGCGAATACGGGATCACACTGGTGGCATCCGATGCAGAGGTAACTGAGATCAATCCTGCTGCTGCTGCCGCAGACCTGGTAAAAGAGATAGAGGGTGCAGGTCATCATTCACCCGGGCAGGGGGATAGTGACCCATGGTAGAGAGGGAGGTTGCCTGGAGGGTCTTTGCCCATGAATTCATTCATTCGGATTATTTCTTTCATGACGGGGATGAGTTCTCCCCCAATTACCTGGTCACTCCCACCGGTGCCAGGGTGAACCGGCTGTACTTTGTGGGTGTACTGACCGAGATCGATAATCTTGGCGCAGGTGAGGACATGTGGAGGGCAAGAGTGTCTGACCCCACCGGTGCTTTTTCTGTGTATGCAGGACAGTACCAGCCGCAAGCATCAGTATTCCTGTCAGGACTGGATGTGCCCTGTTTTGTGGCTATAACAGGCAAGGCCAGGACCTATGAACCAGAGGACGGGACTATATATACTTCGGTACGGCCGGAAGAACTCAACACTGCAAGCGACAGCATGAGGGACAGGTGGATAGTTGATACTGCCCGGCTGACCTATGAGCGCATAGGATTGGTCAGGTCTGCCATGGATTCAGGTCTTAAGGGTGATGAACTGACAGCCATGCTTGTAAAGTCCGGTGCCAGTCCGGAACTTGCCAATGGCATACTCAGGGCCGTTTCTCATTACACTGACCTGGACAAATACCTTAATACTCTATCAGGTGTGATCGTTGATGCATTGAAGAACCTGGCGTCTGCTGACCACCAACCGGCACCTGGGCCCGGGGTTTCGCACGCCATGGAAGAAGTTGCGGGAAGCAAGCCGGCAGATGCTATGGTGAAAGAGACACCTGCCCGGTATTCTATTGAGGACACACAATCCGCACAATCGCCACAGCCTGTCCAGTCCCCAGAACCTGCCCAAACTACACAATCACCAAAGCCCATCCAGTCTACAGAACCTGCACAACCCACACAATCACCAAAGCCTGTCCAGTCTACAGAACCTGCACAACCCACACAATCGCCACACTCAGCCCAGTCCACACAGCCTGAAACTGCCAGGGTGGCGGGAGAAGAGATCGACGTTGGAACAACAGGTAGTGAGCCCGCCAGACCGGAAGAGGACAAGCCCGAACCTGACGAGATGGTCTATGAACTGATGGGTACAATGGATAAAGGGAACGGCGTGCCTGTCACTGAAC
>JAUWRA010000127.1 GCA_030610815.1 Methanosarcinales archaeon | reverse complement strand
GCTGGTTTTTCATATTCCAAGCCAGTTTTCAATCTTCAATTCTTCTATCCTTTCAAAATGGTTTGTGTTATTTGTAACAAGGATACAATTATTTACAGAAGCAATACTGGCTATCAAAATATCAAAATCTTCAATAATCCTGCCTTCATACCTCAATTTAGATTTGAACCGCCCGAAAGTCTCTGCTGATCTATCGCTGTCCGGATAAACAGTCAAATTCTTTTTAAACAAATCAATCCTTTCCAGATTGGCATCAACTTTCCTTGAATTATAAGCACCAAAATATAGCTCTGCAAGGGTGACATTTGATATATAAATGGAGAATACACCGATTTCTCTAACTTTCTCTTCTAATACTTCATTTCCATTCAATAAATATATACAGATATTTGTATCCAGTAAATATTTCAAAATACATTCTCCGTCCTGTTTGTTGACTTTCTACTGGAATAAACATCTCTTATTTGCTCTTCGACAGATCTGTTATCATCCCATGTGCCGCATACCGACAGAAACTCTGCCGTAGCTTTTTCTTCAGTGGATTTTTTCTCTATTATCTCTGATTTCAAAAAATGAACCATCTTGAGCATCTTCTCCTGAACTACCTCAGGTAAATCTCTCATCTCTTTTAAAATTTCTTCCTCCTGCCTTGTCTTTGTTTGCATAATAAATCTCCTCAGAGAACATCAATTACTTCTAAGAACCTTTTTCTTTTGTAATAATATAAATCTAACGTGCTATGTCTCACCTCACAAACAGCACCATCTCCCCCTTTCATGCGCTAATCTTTCCCAGACACTTCTTCGGAAAAGCCGCATCCCCAACCGCAAGCATCTCAGGCTCAAGATGAGCTGCCACTGAGAAAGCAAGACGCACGTACATGCCGTTCTCCCTGCCAGTAAGTTCAGGATGGAACCCGGTACCCACCTCGAGCACCACCCTTCCACGCATGGTGATTTTGCCTTAGGTGGGCTCTGTGATCTGTGATTCTCGAGAGTAACTTTTAAAGCGTACTTTTCCTGCGCCGTCTTGGCCGATGATGCCTACGACCTCGCCACGGTTTACTGTGAGGGTGATGTCCTTTCAGGCTCAGAAGGTCTCATTCTGCTTGTTGTAGTTCTTCAGGGTCTTGTAGGTGGCGTCCACTCCGATTTTGTACTGTTTGGAGATGTGTTTAGCTTTGATAATGGGATCAATTGCTGGCCTCATCACAAATTGATTCTCTTACTCATTCAGCAAAAATTTCATCAAAAAACATTGATTTATCTAACATTTGTTGCCATTTTTTGTGGCGTTTTATACTTTCCATCCTTTTTCTCTTGGGTATATTGATGAATCGAATGGCTTCCACTGGACCCAATTCTTTAATGAGCACCTCAATGGACTTTTTAATTACAACTTCTTCATTCATATATTTTATATTTTTCATCTTAAATTCTCCTTTTCGCAAAAGGCTACCGGATTACCGCACCATATATTTATTTTATGATTTTTGCATATTCTGATAAGCCTATCATCACAGCTTATAAATGGCACTTCAGCCTGTTCTGCAAAGGCAACATGTGCTGCATCTGCTATTCCAAAGCCTGAATTAATTAAGATTCGGGTGTATCGAAGGAGACCTGTACATGGCTCTGGGCAGCGAGGTTGTATATCTCGTCAGGCCGGGTTTCCTGGATGATCTTGATCAGGTTCGTGGAGTCGGTCAGGTCGCCGTAGTGCATGAAGAAATTCACGTTCCCCTCATGGGGGTCCCTGTACAGGTGGTCTATACGCTCGGTGTTGAATGAGGATGACCTTCTCTTAATGCCGTGTACGATATATCCCCCTGTTTAGCAGGAACTCGGCGAGGTATGCGCCGTCCTGGCCTGTGATTCCGGTTATTAATGCTGTATTGGTCATGGTTGTTATCTCATGTTGTCGGTTGAGTTATCTATAAATACAATTTTATCATTAAATATATTTTGCGGGTATTATTCTAAACAGTTCGATTTTATTTAAGCTAAAGCAACCCCCCACGCAAAGCACGGCGTTTCCCATCACCCACAAAAATTATCTCGGCCCGCAAAATCCACAAACCTGCAAAATCACCAACCAATTCACACAGACCGCACACTTTCCTTCAAATAAAACTCATTCGCCCGCATCAGATCCTCGGGTGTCCCGACATCAATATGGATTCCAGCAATTTTTTTATATATGACCCTGGCACCCTGCTCCACCAGCACCTTGATCGAGTCTGTAAGCTGGTATTCACCTTTGTATCCGGGCTTTGTGTTTCGTATCGCCTCAAATATACCAGGCTCGAAAATATACATGCCTGCAATACCGAGTTTGCTCGGTGCTTCATCCGCCACTGGTTTCTCCACTAGGTCAACAACATTTATCCCGTCGGTCCTGATTATGCCGTGACGAGTCACATCATAAACTTCCACTACACCAATCGTCACATCTGCCTCATTCTCCTGATGAAAATCCTTAAGATTACGTAGTACTGTATTCGGTGCAAAGAAATTATCACCCAAGACAACGGAAAATGAAGACCCGTTGATGACGTGTTCCCCCGCAGCAACAGCATTTGCAAGACCCAGGCGCTCATCCTGGACCACATAGGTCAGGTTTACCCCAAAGCGCTTCCCTGAACCGAAATAATCAGAAAGACCGTGCTTTTTCGGACTTATGACAATCGTAATGTCGGTAATCCCGGCAGCAACAAATGCTTCAACCACATGCTCAATTACTGCTTTATCACCAATCGGTAACAGTTCTTTTGGCATTGCATGGGTAAACGGACCCAGCCGGGTTCCACTTCCGGCAGCAGGTATCAATCCTTTCATGTAGATTACATCCTGGGTTTTAGATGATAAATCTTTCCTAACGCCTGAAGAGTGATGGTCTGTATGTACACATCACGCCCTCCCATACTCATCATCAAACCTCACAATATCATCCTCACCCACATATTCACCCAACTGCACCTCAATGATCTCCAGCACTCCCTCTCCAGGATTAAACAACCTATGCTTCACACCTGCACTTATATAGGTACTCTCACCCTCCACCAGGCACCTCTGCTCCCCATCAACTTCCACGCACGCCCTGCCCTTAACAACCACCCAGTGCTCACTCCTGTGGGCATGAAGCTGCAGACTCAACCTCTTGCCCGGCATCACCCTGATATTCTTGATCTTATGCTTATCAGAACTCTCAAGCACAGTATATGTCCCCCACGGCCTGTACACGGTCTGGTGAATATCTGCCCGCTCATCACCCTGCTCCTTGAGGCGGGACACCACATCCTTGACCTTCTGGCTGCTGTTTCTGGGACATACCAGCAGGGCATCCCTGGTATCCACCACCACCATATCATCCACATCAACCAGCGAGACAGCCTTGTTCTTTGATGAAAATATAAGATTCCTCTTTGAATCGATAGATGCATCAACACAATTATAAACCACATTGCCCAGTTCATCCTTGTCAAACTCAGCATACATAGCATCAAAGTTCCCGAGATCACCCCACTTATTATCCAGCCTGACAACAGCGACATGATCTGATTTTTCCATGAGGCCGTAATCTACTGATATAGCCGGGATGTTATGGTAGACATCTTTAATGTCCCTGTTTGAATTAAAGAACTTATCCCACAATTGCGGCGCATGTAGTTGAAGTTCTGATATGAACAGTTCAGTGCCAAATACGAACATGCCGCTGTTCCAGAGATAGCCGTTTCCGACATACCGCTTTGCATCTTCCAGGTCGGGTTTCTCCTTAAACTCAGATACCTCACATCCCACATCAAGTGCACGCCCAGGTTTAATATAGCCATAACCGGTATGTGGAGATTCCGGCACAATTCCGAATGTCACAAGATGGTGGTCTGTCAGCTTTTCTGCACCTGCTATGGTCTCCATGGCATCGACATCCAGAATATGGTCTGAAGAGAATACGCCGACAGTGGAACTGCCATGTATCTTTTCAATCTCACGCATTCCAAAACTGATGGCTGGGAGTGTGTTTTTTCCTTCGGGTTCCAGAAGTATGTTTTCTTTCAGAAGATCAAGTTCAAGTTCTTCGATCTGCCCGTACACAAAGAACTTTTGTTTTTCACTGGTGACTACAAATATTTCTGATATGTCAGATACTTTAAGGCACCTGCGCATGGTATCCTGGAATAATGAAGTGCCTGAGAATTTTAAAAATTGTTTGGGGTAAAGTTCCCTGCTTAAAGGCCACAGACGGGTGCCGGAGCCGCCAGCGAGTATTACTGATTTTATTTTTTCATCTCCTTATTGGGGGTCAGTAGTGGCTGTTATTAGTATTATCTAACTTTATGTTAGTATATAATCTATAAGATTATGTGCTCAAGTAAATCCGACCGATGTGAGGATTTTCTTGTAACCCTGTCTATGTTCGAATCTATCATAATTGTTATTGCTGGAAAATGCTGCCTACGATTTTTCTAAACAGATGTTGCAGCAATGGGTGAAAAGTGGAGTGTACTGCCAGCAGCGGCAGCACATGCACACCAGTAGGTCCAAAGAAGCACACATTCTGCACACCCAGATTGATTAGCTTCTTGCCGCCGTCAGAATCCTCAAACAAGTAATTCGGCTCCATATCCACACCCAGCGTCACATTCTCATCCCAGTAGGCAAGATCATCCACATCATACTTTGACCCATTGTCTCGCACATGCTATGCCCTCATGGTCAGCCCAATAGGATAACTTATCGCTTCCTTCAGCAGGTCGCCCCCCTTCTTATTAGCTTCCCCCACATCCGCCTGCTGAATCCGAAAAATTAGCATCTATCTGCCCGTAGATGTTTCCTGCCGCAGCCATCGGCAGGGTACCTGGAATCACCATTGATTCAGTTCCTTCTCCCCAGCACCACAAGTGCAATCCCAAGCAGCGCACCCGCCACTCCGAACCCTGGCGACCCCTGGGACGGGGGCTGGTCAGTGGACGAGGGGTCGGCGGCGGTGCGAGTGGGGGCGGGGCCTGAGTACTGCTCGTCGAGGATGTAGGGGTTGGCGATAGTATACTGAACCCTGAGATTATTATTTATTTCTTTATTAAAAATAACGATAACATTAATTGGAACGCGACCACCTGTCCATTTACCATTCGGCGCAATTGTCCATGTATAGACTTTTGTCCAACCAGGTTCTAAATCATATTCAGATACCCATTCATCAAAATTACTTGGACCTGAAATCACGTCAAATGACTTTGTTACTCCAGGTTCATATAATTGCATATCAACAAAACCGGCAACCTTTGAAGTAACTTCAACTTTAACTACTATGGGTTCATCAATTTTAATCTCCAAATTATTTACAGTAGCAGGTTCATCATTGCACCATGCAATTGCTTTACCATAATCATTTTCTGCAGCATTACCGTTTGGAATCAATATAAAAATTAAAACCAAGAAAATTATTAATTTACCAATTTTTTTCATTTTACCATCCTTCTGATTCTTCTAAAAATGGATTTGGATTTTCTGCTGTTGGCTTATCTCCTACACCCATAATTTTTCCAGAGGGGACCGCTAAAAATGTACCTGTCAAAAATGAAAAAGTAATTGGGGAATTATCTCCAATTATCCTATTAGTAGTAGAATCCCTTATTGGATCTATTCTTCGTTTATATATCTGCGCTTCATGCCCAAACATTGGATTCGGATGCACCTCATTATCAACATCCAGAACTGTAAATTCCACAATCTCCCCCTCAACTTCTATCATCCACGAATTAACTGTACATACCCACGGATTCATTGAAGGAAGTACATAAGCCCCAGTTGACCCCAAAAAGTTAATGTTCCTCAATTTCAGAGTATGGAACGACTCACCAGGATATGGTTCCATAGGGTCAAGATAATCCGTCTCCATATCCACCATCAGCGTCACATTCTCATCCCAGTACGCAATATCATCCACATCATACTTCGTCCCATCGTCCATCACATGCTCTGCCCTCATGGTCAGCCCGATAGGAAAACACAGCGCAGACTTTAACAGACTGGCACCGTTCTTATTAGCTTCCCTCACATCGTCTGCCGAATCCAAGAAATTAGCACCTATTTGGTCATTTATGTTCTCTGCCGCATCCATATACTGCTTATTCACCTGGTACAGCACCTCATCCACATACCACTCCCGCACCTGGCTGATGGTTTTGGCACTGCTGCTGGAATACTTCCCGCCGCTATAGTATCTGGCCCTATCCACATACCTGCTCTGGTTCGCCTCTATCTTGGCAGTTAGGGCCGGGGGCGTTTCCCGCATGGCATCGGCAGGGTACCCGGAATCATCGTGTACTCAGTTCCGCCTTGCCATCACTACAAGCGCAATCCCAAGCAGCGCACCCGCCACCCCGAACCCTGGCGACCCCTGGGATGGGGGCTGGTCAGTGGATGAGGGGTCGGCGGCGGTGCGGGTGGGGATAATATTAAAACCTGAATATTGTTCGTCAAGTATGTGGGGGTTGGCGATGGTGAAATCTATCATTCTAACATCACCATGTGCTTTATTGAATTGTACAAATAAATTTATGGGCGCATTTCCATTAGTCCAATCACCATTTGGTTTTAATTTCCAGATATAGGTAGTTTTCCAACCAGATTATATATTCATAATATCAATCCATTCATCAATCTCACTTGGTCCTTCAACCACTTCATAAGCATTTGTCACCCCAGGCTCATATAATCTAACATAGATATTTCTATCAATCTTTGATTCAATAGTGGCTTTAACTGTAAAAGGTTCATTTATTTTTAATGTAATTCCCTCTGCAGTAGCAGTTTCATCATTATACCAGGCATGAACTATACCAAATTCATTCTCTGCAGCTGTACAATTTGATATACAAATCAATAAAATGCTGGCTATTAATACTGTTCTAACAATATTTTTATTCATAATTACCATCGTTTTGATTATTCAAACATTGGTTCAGGATTTTCAGTGGTGAGTTTATCACCTACTCCAGTTAATTTTCCAGGTGGCACCGCAATAAAAGTACCAGTGATAAATCTGAATGAAATTCTTTCATTCATACCAATAGTATTTTCGTCTACGATATCTTCAACACGCTCTTGTTCGTATATACACCTTATTGCAAGAGCAACATAAAAGTATCTTGTCGCCTACTCGAAAAGTAGGCCGAGAGGGATAACAAGCATTTTGTTTGGGATGCGTTCCCGTGAGAAAACCTGTTACCCTCTCATCCTTTTAATACACGAATAA
>JAUWRA010000040.1 GCA_030610815.1 Methanosarcinales archaeon | reverse complement strand
TGGCAGAGGCCCTGACAAGTGTTGGCCCGCCAATGTCGATATTCTCAATGGCTTCCTCCAGGGTCACATCTTTTTTCGCTACTGTCTCACTGAAAGGATACAAATTGACAGCTACCAGGTCGATAAATTGTATATCCTGTTCTTGTGCCTGTGCCACATGCTCGCTGTTATCCCGCAGGCACAGCAGGCCGCCGTGGATCCTGGGATGCAGTGTCTTTACCCTGCCGTCCATCATTTCTGGAAAATCAGTTATGTCAGAAACATCCCTCACGGTTATACCGGCATCCCTGAGGGAGCTGGCCGTACCGCCTGTGGAAATTATCTCAACATCCATGTCAGCAAGTGCTTTTGCAAAATCCACGATTCCGGTCTTATCTGATACACTGAGAAGGGCGCGCTTAACGCTTACCAATAAATCACCGCATTTGATAAGAGTAGAAGTTAAATAAATGTTTCTAATAATCCGGGGTGTAGAAATTTTGTGTTGGAATAGAACCCGGCTTTTGTGAATATGTAATTTTGAATCAGCATCTGAGTGTAGAATCTCAATATTTTAAAAGTCAACGACCGCAATAGTGGTTTAAAATAATTGATGATGTAGTAAGTCAAATGATCAAATACCATAATATTTATACAATATCACATTATATTGGATTAATAAAGAATGATTTTTATTCCCATGAAAAATTGACAGCTATGTGTGATTTATATGATTAGTAACAAAATTCCCATAATAAAACATTTCATAACTTCAACAGTTATAGTAATGTTGATTATTATAATATTCTCAAGTAATGCAAGTGCAGTGCCATTAGAAGAATGGAATAAAACTTACGGTGGAAATCAATGGGATATTGCATATTCTGCTAAGCAAACTTCAGATGGTGGATTTATTTTTGCAGGTCACACAGAATCCTATGCAACTGGCTGGAGTGATGGTTGGCTTGTAAAAACTGATTCTAACGGTAATGAATTATGGAATAAGTCATTCGGTGGTCCGAATAGAGATGATTTTTATTATGTGGAACAAACTAATGATGGGGGGTATATAATCGCGGGTTATACTTATCTATCTGGTGACTTTCTTTCATCTGGGTTATTTGTAAAAACCGATTCCAATGGTAATGAAATCTGGAACAAAACGATTAGAGGAGATGACAATAATGTGGCTAAATTTGTTCAGCAAACTTCAGATGGAGGTTATATTTTAACTGGCTATTCAGGTACATACGATACTTCAAATATTGATTATTGGGTGGTCAAAACAGACTCTCAAGGTAACAATTTATGGGACACTACATATACTGGAACCACAGATGATTTTATTGAATGCATTCGTCAAACATCAGATGGAGGATATATATTAGTAGGTTCCTCACGAGAATTTAGAGCAAAAGATGATAGTAAAGTCTTTCTTGTTAAGATTGATTCAAACGGAAATCAGGTATTTGATAGGACCTATGGGATCAAAGATCGTTCATATGCATCATCAGTTTTTTTAACAAAGGATGGCGGCTATATAATGGTTGGTGAAACTTCATCTGGTGATGAACTTGTTGAATCTTTGCTAATAAAAACTGATTCTGATGGCAATCAGGAATGGATTAAAACATTTGGAAATATGACAGAGAATATTCGGACATATGATGGTCAACAAACCTTTGATGGGGGATATATTCTTGCCGGAGCAATTGGATCATTTATAGGTGATACAGGTGATATAACGTGGAGTAATGCCATTATAATCAAGACCGATTCAAGTGGAAATGAACAATGGAATATAACAGTAGGTGGAGATGATAATGACTGGGCACATTCTATTTTCCAAACCACAGATGGCGGATATATTGTTTCGGGTTTTACAGATTCATACGTAACTGGCAGGTTCAATTCCGGTGCCTGGTTAATAAAGATCGAAGGGACAGATATTGATATGCAAGTTGAAGTTGAAGATGTTCCTATTATGGCCGAATCAAATGATAGTTCCAATGAAAAATCCACACCTGGATTTGAAATGATTATGGCGATATTATCAATTCTTATTATTTTTACTTTGAAAGGGCGGTATGATTGATTTATTCATTTCACTGCCAAAATTCTAAGACGAAAATCTAACCATGCATAATCTATCAAAGGAATGACAACAAACCTAAAGCCGTTTCCAAAAAATCCAACAATTTAACTGTTAATAACACTGATTTTCGTCAAGTGTTTATGTCTCATAACCCATGTTCTTGAGTTTACAGGCTGTCCACCAATCCAATTCAGGTAAATGTACAAATCAACACAATAATACAAAAAAAGTATCCGCTTCAAATCTAAGGGTAACTGACTCTATTTTCAAATCGAAAACCTGCTTAACCACTTGATTTAGACAATCCAAATATGCATTTTACCCTGCTTTTTGAAATGGATACAAAAAAAACTTAAAATCCCTATAGTCCTCTCATTTTCTTCCAATTTTATCCGCCAATATTTTACTCTGCCTGATCATCCTGAAGCTCGTCAGAAAAAGGATATTCCAGCTTCAATTCTTTATAGGCCCATTTGAATCTTTCCTCGATAACTTCCGGCGTATAATCATCCGAGGGGCACTTTTCCAGCAATTCGTATGCCCGTCTGCGCCTGTTGCCAAAGTTTTTATTGATCTCATCCTTATCCATCTTAATCTCTTTCCACCTTATCACAATATCGGGCACGATCTGGTCCAAGATCACTCTCAGACGTTTACAGGGGTAATTAATATCGTATATATCATCCTTCATTATTTCACCTATCAATAAGAGTAACCGGATTTATTTAATATTTTCTGGTAGTATATAAAGTGTAGGATTATAGATTGAAGTCAATCTGACTAAAAGGAGGATTTTGTTTATGTTAATTTTAAGCAATATTAATTACAAATAAGATTATATTAGCTATAGAATACTATCATTAATTCGAATATACACGGGAGGTATGAATTATGACAAGTATAAGATCAACGCTGACCGAAAAGAACCTGTTGACCGCTTTTGCGGGAGAATCACAGGCAAGAAACCGCTATACATATTTCGCATCAGCAGCGAAAAAGGCAGGGTATGAACAGATATCAGCCATCTTCATAGAGACAGCTGATAATGAAAAAGAACATGCTGAAAGATTATTCAAATTCCTGAAAGGTGGAGACGTGGAAATTACCGGTTCATTTCCAGCAGGTATGATAGGTGATACAGTATCAAACCTTGAGGCTGCAGCCGATGGCGAGAATCATGAACATACAACGATGTATCCGGAATTTGCTGATGTAGCGGAAAAAGAAGGTTTTCCTGAAATTGCAGAAGTGTTTAGAAATATCGCAGTGGCTGAAAAGGCACACGAAGAACGCTACCGTGCACTGATCGAGAACATTGAACAGAACATGGTGTTCAAGCGGGACACTGTCGTAAAATGGAAATGCCGCAACTGCGGATATATCCATGAAGGTACAGAAACACCAGAGGAGTGTCCGGCATGTGCTCATGCAAGGGCATATTTCGAGCTGTGGGCAAAGAATTATTAATTGACAGGTGAGAACATGAAAAGGATAGCATGGGGAATTACCGGTTCAGGTGACATGATACGAGAGACTTATGATGTCATGGTCGATATTAAGAAAAAGACAGACCTTGAATTCATGGTATTCCTGTCAAAAGAAGGCGAAACTGTATTGAAATGGTACCACATATGGAACGACATACAGCGTGATTTTAACAACTTCAAGACAGATGCCGGGCCAAATTCACCTTTTATTGCCGGTCCGCTTCAGGTAGGGTTCTACGACCTGCTGCTGATCGCCCCTGCAACAGCAAATACTGTGGCAAAGATCGTCCATGGAATTGCTGACAGCCTGGTAACAAATACGGTGTCCCAGACCGCAAAAGGAGATACTCCGATCTATATACTGCCGGTCGATCAGGTAAGGGGTACTGTCAAAACAATAACTCCTACCGGAAGGAAGCTTGAACTCAAGATGCGCAATGTAGATGTTTCCAATTCCGAAAGACTTGCGCAGATGGAGAATATCACAGTATTGAAAAGTCCTGAGGAAATCTATGATGTAATAGAAATGTAGAGGTAGTATAAACTATGGAGGTGATATGAAATGACGATAGATCCTATATGTAAGATGGAAGTGGATGAATCAACAGCACAGCACACTTCAGAATACAAGGGAAAGAAATATTATTTCTGTGCCCCTGGCTGCAAAGTGGAATTCGACAATAATCCGGATAAGTATTGTTGATATTTGAGTGATGATCGTATGATAATTGGATGATGATCAGATGATAATCGGGTGATAGGCATGTCGAGAGATATAATGATAGAGTTTGGAGCATCAATTGATAATATTGCATCCCTTGAGGATGCAGTGAATACCGCACTTACGATCGAACAGCAGGGACATAAGTTTTATCTTAAGAAAGCAGGGACTTCAACTGGTATAGCTGCAAAGGATCTATTCGAATACCTGGCAGCAGAAGAGGGCAGGCATATAGAATATCTCAATGATTTTCTAAAAACCGGGCATTTATCTGGTTTCAATGAAGCTGTACCACCGGATTTTACTCAGTCCTTTGCCAATGAATTCACAGAGAAAAAACCGGGTGAACTGGATGTACTGATGAGTGCTCTAAGGTTTGAGAAAAAGAATGAGGATTTCTACAAAGAACTTGCAGTATGGGCACACAATTCCAAACAGAAGGAGTTCTTTGATATGATGGCATCTTTTGAACACGGACATGTGGAACTCATTGACGGTTTTATCGATGCTGCAACACAGTTTCGAATGGAAACGTAGAATACGGGGTGTAATAATTGACAGATGAAGTAGAACCGCTGGCATTGGCCCGGGGTGTATACTGGGTGGGTGTAATAGACTGGAACCTGAGGGATTTTCATGGCTATGTAACCCCAAAAGGGACCACGTATAATGCATACCTGATAGTGGATGATAAAATTACGCTTGTGGATACTGTAAAAGCTGAGTTCTCAGCCGAGATGCTCAAACGGATAAGCCAGATAGTAGATCCCGCAAAGATCGACCATGTAATTGTAAACCATGTTGAGATGGACCATTCAGGATCACTTCCGGCAATAATGACAGCAGCGCCGGACGCAACGATATACTGCTCAAAGAATGGCAGGGATGGTCTGTATCTGCATTATAAGGCAGACGGCTGCGAGAACTGGGCCATTGAGGTAGTTAAGACAGGTTCTGAATTAAGCCTGGGCAGTAAGACACTGATGTTTATCGAAGCCACCATGCTGCACTGGCCTGATAGTATGCACACCTATATTAAAGAAGATAAGATACTGCTGTCCAATGATGCTTTCGGGCAGCATATTGCCACTTCAAAGCCTTTTGATGATGAAGTAGGAGACGTAATGGCAGAGGCTGCTGAATATTATGCAAATATCCTGATGCCCTTTGGCCGGGTCATCCTGAAATACATTGACACTGTGAAAGAACTGGGCATTGATATCAACATGATCGCACCTGGCCACGGCATTATCTGGAGGCAGGATCCGGCAAAGATAATAGAAGCCTACGGGCGCTGGGCCAGAGGTGAGACTACTAAAAAAGTGCTGATCATCTATGATACCATGTGGGGCAGTACCCATACCATGGCAAGATCAATACTGGATGGTATAAAAGCGGCCGGAGTAGAAGTAAAACTTATAAACATTAGAAAGATCGATCTGAGCGGTATAATAACAGAGGTACTGGAAGCACCTGTGATCATGGTAGGTTCGCCAACTTTGAACAATGGTATATTTCCATCCGTTAGCGAATTATTAACACACCTTAAAGGATTGCGCCCTAAAGGCAAGCAAGCTGTGGCCTTCGGATCATATGGCTGGGGCGGCGGTGCTGTAAAAGCAATGGAAAAGGAACTGGAAATGGCTGGATTTGAGTTGATCGAGCCAGGGCTGCAGATACGATATCGGCCCGATGAGGAGGGAATAGCAGCCTGCCGGCAATTGGGTGAGCGAATAGCCGGGTTTGTACAATGACATTAACTGTCATAAAAAATAAGCTGTAAATGACTGAGAAAATAGGAGTGATATATAATGGCACAATCTGAAGATTTGGAAACTGAAATATATGAATGGGCCAAAGCGAATGCGTCAGCATCAGGGTACAAATTGAATCCTGATTATGACATTGTAATGCTGGCTGTAAAAGGCCTTGCCAACAATAAGAAAAAATATGGGGAAATGTACTGTAGCTGCAGGGAAATCTCAGGTGATAAAGAGAAAGATAAAAAGATCATCTGTCCGTGCGTATATCGCAGCAGGGATATGGATCGAAAAGGATCATGTAAATGTGCACTGTATGTGAAATGATCTTCTTTTAATGGAATCGCACCTGGAAATGAAAAGGAGGTAAAAAATATGGTCAATTGGAAATGTTCGAACTGTGGATATACATTGGAAACTGATGTGCCGCCGGATCAATGTCCTTCATGCGGTGAGAAATGCGAGTTTATTGATGTCAGTTGCTACATTCCGGAGTGTGACACCGGTACTGGAGTTGATGACAGACTATAATAAAGAGGTGAAAATACTATGAAATGTTATATCTGTGCAGAACAAGGAAAACATTCCGATGCAGTAGGGGTATGTATTGTCTGTGGAATGGCAGTATGCCGTGAACACATGATCAGGGAAGAGACACCGATCTGGGATGGATCATATCCGGTAAGATTAAAACCGGATCTGGAACATGTCAAGAGAATAATCTGCCCGCCCTGCCATGCGGCACTAAAGGAAAATATTTAAGGTGGTGAAAGATATGCTAAAATGTTATATCTGTGATGAAAAAAATAAGACAGAAGAAGCTGTTAGTATCTGCATAGTCTGCGGCATGGGATTATGCATGGAACATGCTCGAAGGGCAGACCTGGAGATATGGGAAGGTCACTACCCTATGCCTGTGAAAACAATGGACAAAGACCTGCCCAGGTTCTTATGCGAGTATTGCATCGAAACAACATATATTGCAACTGATTAAGAATGAAGGTGATCTGAATGGCTGTCAATAAAACAGGAGAAAAATACACATGCACCATCTGTGGAAATGAGGTGGAGGTAACACAGGTTGGGGGAGGTACCCTGGTCTGCTGCGGAGAAGATATGGAATTGATCGAATAGTTTGTTATGTTGATGCCAAAAACTTTTAATATGGGTGAATATTATGGCGCAGGGTGAAAATTCAGAGATACATGCTGATAAGACACTTGATTGTATCGGGTTATTCTGCCCCATGCCCATCTTCAATACATCAGAAACCATCAATTCCATTCCGGTTGGAGAAGTGCTTGAAGTGCTAACTGATGACCCTGCATCAATCCAGGATATTCCCAGATGGGCAAAGCGAACAGGACACAAACTATTAAAATTTGAAGATCTGGAGGACCATTTTCGTTTCTTGATAAAGAGATCTAAATAATCAGGGAGGTATGAAAGCTGACTAAAAAGAATATATTATATGTACAGACCAGTGGTGTGAATACGCCTGAGCGGTTGTATTCACCTCTGATACTTGCCCAAACAGCTAAAGCCATGGAGGTAGATGCTGCTATTTATTTCTTAGGTATGGCCATTACAGTGATGAAACGTGGAGAAGCTGAAAAGATCAAGGTCGGTAATTTCCCAAACCTTAAGCAAGTAATTGACCAGACCATGGCTGCCGGAGTAGAATTTTATATCTGTGAAGCCAGCTGTCAGCTTATAGGGCTGGACAGGGGCGATTTCATTCCTGAAGCCAATATTGTAGGAGCTGCAACCCTTAATGACCTTGTGCTGGAAGCCGACGGCACAATGTGGTTCTAGTGAGGTGGATCGACTCGATGAAAGTCTATATGGATAATGCTTCAAGTGCGCCTGTGGATAAGCGCGTTATAGAGGATATGTTCCCATATTTTGATACCAATGTGGGAAATCCTGCATCACTCCATTCTTCTGGTATAGAAGCAAGAAGGGCACTGGAAAATGCGCGGGAATCTGTTGCTGATCTCATTAAAGCCCAAAGTAAGGAGATCATATTTACATCAGGTGGTACGGAATCCAATAATATTGCTCTAAGAGGGGCTCCCCAAAGGAAAAAGAAAAAAGGAAACCACATAATTATCACTGCCATCGAACATATGTCAGTGGTCAATACCTGCAAGGATCTCCAGCGTGAAGGTTTTGAAGTGACAACAGTACCTGTGGATAAGTACGGACTGGTTGATCAGGCACGTATAGAAGCAGAGATCACGAATGGGACAATAATCATATCATGTCAGTATGCCAACAGTGAGATAGGCACAATTCAGCCCATTGCCGGGATTGGAGCAATGACGAGAGAGCAGGATATCATCTTTCACGTAGACGCAGTGGCTGCTGCCGGGAAGATCCATATTGATGTCCAGAAGGATAATATCGATCTTCTTTCCATTTCATCTAATGATATGCATGGTCCCAGAGGAGTAGGCGCACTGTATGTACGATCAGGTATATTACTAAGACCTGTTATGACAGGTGGGGGTCAGGAAAGAGGACTGCGATCAGGTTCAGAGAACATCCCGGCGATCGTAGGTATGGGAAAAGCCTGTGAGATCACAAAGGAAGAGATCAAGAGCGATGCCATAAAAATGGAGTCTCTTCGAGAACGATTGATCGAAGGAGTATTGGGTAACATACAGCATGCTCACCTGACAGGACACAGGACCCGGCGGTTACCTCACATCGCCAGTTTCAGGTTCAGTTATATTGAGGGCGAAAGTATCATTTTAAGTCTCAATGACCTTGGAATCGAGGCATCCACTGGCTCTGCCTGTTCGGTTAAGACACTGGAGCCTTCACATGTATTGATCGCTATTGGGCTTCGGCATGAGGAAGCACATGGTTCACTGGTGTTGTCCCTGAACAGATGGAATACTGAAGAAGAGGTAGACTATGTTTTAGAGAGCCTGCCGTTAGTAGTTGATAGACTTAGGGCATTATCCCCGCTATATAATGGAGATTGATTATTAGGAATTTCAACAAGGTGATCATATGGAGATCGATTATAGTGATAAAGTAAAGGAACATTTCAGAAATCCCAGGAATGTGGGTACTATCAAGGATGCTGATGCTGTTGGAAGAGTTGGGAATCCGGTTTGTGGAGATGTGATGGAAATCCAGCTTAAAATCGAGGACAATATTATTAAGGATATTAAGTTTCGAACTTTTGGATGCGCCTCTGCTATAGCCACCAGCAGCATGATAACCGAAATGGCAAAGGGCAAGACGCTTGATGAAGCTCTTGAGATAACCCGCAATGATGTAGCAGACGAACTGGAAGGACTGCCACCCATTAAGATGCACTGTTCCAATCTGGCTGCTGATGCACTGCACAGCGCTATCGAAGACTATATGGAAAAACAGAAAAAAGGTGAGATGAAACTGGGCGAGAATGAATATGATGTGGGGATCATAGGCGGCGGTGCGGCTGGACTGAGTGCAGCCAGCATGTCTTCCTACATGGGACTTAAGACGGTTATATTTGAAGGAAGTTCATGGGGTGGTATGCTTACCAGATTTTGCCCTGATAAGTTGATCGAGAATTATCCCGGACTTACAGATAAAATTACACCTCATAAACTGATAGACTCGCTGCTGAATGATGTGAAAAAGCAGCATGTAGATCTAAAGCAGGAATATGTGAACGAACTTGAGATGGACGAGCAGTTCAAAACATTACGAGCAGATTCAGGCACTTACAAAGTAAAAATCGTTGTACTGGCATCAGGGAGTCATCCTGAAAAATCCGGTATTTCCGGTGTAGAAAAATTTGCCCTTGATGAAGGGGGAGTGTTCTACCTGACTGCAGACCCTTCAAAATTTACTGATAAGAGGGTACTGGTCTATGGAAAGGGATATAATGCCGTTTCTGCAGCCCGGTGTCTTGTAAATATTGCTGGCAGTATCACGCTTGTTACAGGAGATGAATCATTTAAAGTACCTGAGCAAGAGATGGACAAGCTTGAAGAGGTAGAGGGGCTTAAGATTCTAACTTCTACGTTCCTTGAGGAGATACAGGGCCACACAACAGTGGAAAAAGTATCTCTGCATGACCTGGATGAAGATGAGATATTTGAGATCTATGTGGATGCTGTAGTGCTGGCTACTGAGATGGTGCCCAATATCGAAATAATTGGGAAACTGGAAATTGAGACTGACGAATCCGGTTTTGTTCAAACAGATAAATACCAGAAGACTAGCATTCCAGGGGTGTATGCAATAGGAAATGTTACTTCGGATATTGATCTACTGGTGGTTGCCGAGGCACAGGGTGCAATTGTGGCACACGACGCATATAAGAAATTGAGGTTATCATAGTTACAGGAATATGAGGTGAATGAATGGAGACAAATGAAGGTACGGTTGACCGGGTTATTAGAGTAATTCTCGGATCCGTACTGATATATACGGGAGTTATACAAATGGATTTGTCTGGTGCACTGGCCTATATTGTGGTACTGATAGGACTTATCCTGCTGATAACCGGAATAATTGGACACTGTGGATTATACACTGTTATTGGAATCAATACTCTTAAGAAAAAAACCGATTAGATGGTATAACCTATTAGGTGGTATGACCGATCAGATGGTATAATACAGAATGGATCATTCCGGATCTCTTCCGGTAATAATGAATGCAGTGCCAAAGGTTAGACTAATAAGAAAGTATAAAGAGGCTTAAATTGCATACCTCCTCTCCAAAACAATATTATTATCATGCCAAGTGGCAATAAAGCAAGTAAAAGGCCTCCAAATGCTCTTATAAATGAAAAAAGTCCATATTTATTACAGCATGCCTATAATCCGGTCGATTGGTTTCCATGGGGGAAAGAAGCACTATCACGTGCCGGAAATGAAGATAAACCCATCTTTCTAAGTATTGGATATTCTACCTGCCACTGGTGTCATGTAATGGCACGAGAATCATTTGAAAACATGCAAACAGCCGATATCCTGAATGCAAATTTCATCTGCATAAAAGTTGATCGTGAAGAGCGCCCGGACCTTGATGAAATTTATATGAGGTCCGTACAAATGCTTGCAGGTACTGGTGGCTGGCCTCTATCTGTCTTTCTCACACCTGATAAGACCCCGTTCTATGGTGGAACATATTTCCCACCTGAACCACGACACGGTTTACCTGCCTTCAACGATCTTTTACAGAGAATTATACAGATATGGCGAGATGATCGAGAACAGATCCAGCAGAATTCCAAACATGTCTTACAGCTTTTGAACAATTCTTATCTCCATAAACCTGGGATAAGGACCGAAGCGATCTCAAGCGATCTGCTTGATAATGCTTATGAACAACTCATACTTCAGTTCGATTCTGGCTATGGAGGATTTAGTATGGATATAAGACCCGGTCTTGTGAAAATACCAAAATTCCCGCAGCCTGGTTTTCTTTCTTTTTTACTTCGGTATTACCATCGTACCAAAGAGAGATCGGCTTTGACAATGGTGGAGAAGACACTGTATGCAATGGCAGAAGGTGGGATTTTCGATCATTTAGGTGGAGGTTTTCATAGATATTCTACTGATAACCAATGGCTAATACCGCATTTTGAGAAAATGCTCTATGACAATGCACTATTATCGAGAGTATATTTTGAGGCATATCAGATCACAGGTGACTCATTTTTTTCGCAGATTGGTAAACGGACACTGGATTGGGTAATACAAGAAATGACCAGCCCCGGCGGAGGTTTTTACTCAGCATTAGATGCTGATAGCGAAGGTAGTGAAGGTGTATTCTATGTATGGTCACCTGTTGGGATAAATTCAGTTCTTGATAAAGAGCTAAGCGAAATCATCTGCCAATTCTTCGGAATAACCCAGCAAGGGAACTTTGAAGGAGGCAGCAGCGTATTTCATATAACCAAACCAGTTAGTGATGTGAACTATCCGGATGCTACAATTAAGGCCATGCAGCAGCTTCTCAATGCACGTAACCAAAGAGTACGACCGGCAACCGATGATAAGATCATTACCGGATTGAACGGTCTGATGATCAGCGCTTTCGCAACAGGATACCAGGTATTGCATGATGAACGCTTTTTAGAAGTAGCAACTTCAGCAGCCCGTTTCATCTTTGACAATCTCTTAAAAGAAGGACAATTATATAGGCGCTATAGGGATCACGAAGTTGCGATTCCTGCAAATCTGGAAGATTACACATTTTTTATTGCAGCACTGCTTGATCTGTATGAGGCCAGTTTCGATCTGGAATGGCTAAAAAAAGCCATCCGATTAAATGAAAGTATGATTGAGATGTTCTGGGATAAAGCAAATGGAGGATTCTATTTCAATGCCTATGGTGAAACTGAACTTATTGTATCTATAAAGGAAGCTTATGATGGACCAACTCCTTCTGGCAATTCAATTGCCGCACAGAACCTGCTTAGACTTGCAGCAAGAACTGGTAATGAAGAGCTGACAAAATATGCTGTAAAAATTTTTCTGGCCTTCGGTGAGCAATTAGAGCAAAATCCCCTGGCACACACACAAATGCTTTGTGGGGTTGATTTCTATCTAAACAGCCCTTTGCAAATTGTGATAGTAAGTCAAACCAGTAAAGAGGCCGGCGCATTTGTGGCTGAGATCAACCGTCATTTTGTGCCAAATAGGATCCTCATCTTGATAGATTCTGATGTTGCTACGGATGAACTTTTGGATATGATACCATTAATTAGAAACAGGGTAGCCATTCAAGGTAATCCAACTGTGTATATTTGTGAAAACTTCACCTGTAAGACTCCCATCACAAATTTAGATGATTTGAGACAAGCGCTTATCTGAATTCTTCCAGTATTTCAATTATTGTTTGATGAGGAGGAAATCCAAGTTCAGTCAACTTGCCGTTAAAAATCGTCTCTTTGAAATGATCACCGAAGAGCCTGTGTTGTTTGTCGTTTCTATATAATATTCCGACCGGGATTTTTTCTCCCCACTGTGTTGTTTTTATCAGTGCTTCCCTCTTATTATTAAAATCATAATCATCAGGCAGTTTATACATTCTCTCTTTATACCAGCTTACAGTATGTGTTCCATAACTTATGCAGGGTTGGATCACATCCACGTAAGAGAAACCCTTAAAGCGTATTGCTTCCACGAATAATTCGCTCAGGTGTTTGATATCTCCCGCATATCCTCTTGCAATGAATGAGCATCCATGCAATAATGCTGTTGCCAGTGGCAATAAAGGCTCGAGTTCGACCCCTTCAAACTGAAGTCTGGTTTTATCCCATGGATCAGTAGTAGGTGAAGCCTGTCCTTTAGTGAGTCCGTATATCTGGTTATTATGCA
Source organism: Methanosarcinales archaeon (assembly GCA_030610815.1). Taxonomy (GTDB): domain Archaea; phylum Halobacteriota; class Methanosarcinia; order Methanosarcinales; family Methanocomedenaceae; genus Methanocomedens_A. Next base: position 3,678 of record JAUWRA010000040.1, on the reverse strand, counting down.
CTATAAGTGTAATATCCGGGTTCCTGCGAATAGTATGCAGGAAATGATTTCCACCCTCGCCATAGCAGTCACCATCTCCTGTCACTACAATAGTGGTCAGTTCCGGATTCACAATATTAATTGAAACAGCAATAGGCAGGGCCCTGCCATGAAGCCCGTTAAATAAGTTGCATTTCAAATAATGTGGTAACTTCGCAGCCTGACCGATACCTGAAACCAGGCAAATCTCTTCAGGGTTTTTATCCAGGGCTAATAAAGCATGCTTCATTGCAGTTAGTATCCCAAAATTTGAACATCCGGGACACCACTGGTTCTCTATATTGCTGCTATAGTCTTCTAAATTAACCATGTAAAAACCTCTCAATTATATATTCATGATCCAACGGCAGACCACTATAACACGTGATATGATTTTTCACATTAATACTATACTCGATCCTGAGTAATTTTCCAAGCTGCCCGGTAGCATTACTTTCAACTGTATAATAATTCTTCCCGGGTAGAAATTCATACTCGGGAAGGGGCATAAGTTCAGTAAAATGTATCGCTCCTACCTTTGCCTTATTCTCCCTGAGCTTATCTACTGCTTCGAAGACGGCGTTTTTCGACGACCCCCAGCTTATAAATACATCCTCAGCCCCGGAAATATGATATTCCTCAGGTAGCATGATCTCATGTCTTAACAGTTCGAACTTCTTAAGTCTTTTTTCGACCATCCTCTTCCTGAGTTCCAGGTCTTCTGTAATATGACCGTATTCATCATGTTCATCGCTGTCACAGCAGACCAAATGCTGACTCTGGCCAGGATAGAGTGCAGGTGAAATTCCGGTATGATCTAATTGATATCTTCGGTAATTCCCTATTGTTTCCGGATCTGCCAGATATGACTTGTTTACTATGTTATCAAGCTCGAAATTCTCCACTGTAAAATATGAATCAGCTAAGTGCTGATCTGTCAGGATCACGGCTGGGATCTGGTATTTGTCAGCCAGGTTAAAAGCACGGGCAATCTTGTGAAAGGCATCTTTGGGATCAGATGGCGCAAATACAAGTTTGGGAAACTCCCCATGGCCGGCATTGATTGCAAAAAGCAGATCACCCTGTTCGGTTCTTGTAGGAAGACCGGTTGCAGGACCAGGCCTTTGTCCCAGGACTATAACAACCGGAGTTTCAGTCATCCCTGCAAGGCTTATTCCTTCAACCATCAGAGCAAAACCGCCGCCAGATGATGCTGTCATTGATCTCACTCCAGCATAACTTGCACCTATAGCCATATTGATCGCGGCAATCTCATCTTCAGCCTGTTCAGTGAATATCTCCAGTCTGTCTTTGTGCTTTGATAGGTAGGTAATTATTCCTGTAGAAGGCGTCATTGGATAAGCAGCCATAAAGCGGCATCCTGCAGCCGCTGCGCCAAGTGCCAGGGCTTCATTTCCGGTTATGAGGTAATATTGTTGCTCTATTTTTGGAAGTATCCAGGAACATATCCCTTCACAGCTCTTTCTTGCAGTGCGATATCCTTCTGCTGCAGCAGCGATGTTTTTACTTACTATCTCTTCGCCTTTACGGGAGAATTGGCTGGATATTATTTTATTAAGTGTGTCAGGATCGATTCCTATGACAGCACCCAGCGCTCCAACTGCTACCACATTCGCAAAAAGTTTATTCTGGAACGTTTGTTGTGCTATACCTACGAAAGGTACGTTTATTATCCTCTTTCCTGTCTGATGTTCATCAAGTATGATTCCGTCCTCTTTAAGTAGCGGGAGATATTTTTCGTTGGATTTCTTGTCCAGTGATAGTAAAATATCTGCCTTGACGAAGGGGGCGTTTACAGGGTAATCGCTGATACGTATTCGATAGCTACTTGACCCACCGCGAATCCTTGATTCATACTCCTGCCACGAAAAAACGTTATATCCTGCTTTTGAGGCAGTTTTGGCGAGTATATATCCAACGGTCTGGATCCCCTGGCCGGCTGAGCCGGAAATGATTATACTTCTATCTATCATATATATTTGCCACCTTGATCTGAAGCAGATGGATACCGCTTATATGCACCAGGTTTACTCAAGAGGTCTTGATGTGTCCTCTACAATTGGCATAGTATAAGGTTTAATGTGATCTCATATATTCAACATAAGCTCCCAATGCTTCAATTCCCTGAACCATCATCGGTGCATTATCTTTTACAAATTCGATCTCATCGGATTTCGTCTTTGGAACATTTTGCCTGTATTTTTCATAGGCTTTTTTCCCATCGTAATCCACAAAGGCTATTCTGGCTCCAAAATTGTCAGGTTCCAGCAAACATGCATCACCTGTTATCGTGGCTATATGATTAGGATGTGCGATCAATGATTTACCCAGTTCGTTAGATGTCTTAACACCATTTCTTTTCAGATCATCTGAAAGGTCATTGAAATCTGAAAAAAAGTAGAATGCCCCCTGGGGCGTCGTAGCATTTATTCCATCTATACTATTAAATGACTTACTCATGAACTGCCCCATCATCCGGTGAATGTTCCTGATAATTCCAAAATATTCTTCGATCTCTTCGTTTGACTCGTACGCTGTTATTGCTGCATATTGTGTGGGTGTGGAAACATTCGTATACACTGTTGCTGCTACTTTTGTAAAGCTGTCTATGAGATTTTTTGAGGACTCTTCAGGGAGTATACAATGACCCAATCGGTAACCACCTGCTGATCTATCCTTTGAAAGCCCGTTGGTCACAAATGTGCCTTCAGGATATATTGTCCCCATACTGGTAAATTCTTCAAATTCATAGGTGATCATTGCGTATATCTCATCGGCAATTATCAGTGTGTTGTGATCCCGACAAACTTGTGCGATTTTCTCAAGCTCCTGCTTTGAATATACCACTCCGGTTGGATTGTGGGGATTGTTCAGCACCAGGGTATGCTGATTTTCAGTCCGTTTTGATAAGAATTCATCCAGGTCACCAGGCTGTATTCTATAATTACATTCCGGTTTTAAATAAAAAGTATGAAAATGCTTATCAAGCAATTTGACCTGCGGAGAATAACCGATCCATGAAGGTGACGGAATTATTACTCCGCCTTTTACAATGTCAAATATGAGATGGATCAGATCCTTGGTGCCAGGTCCCACGATTATTCTTGATGGGTCTACATCCAGTCCATAATGCCTTTTGTTAAAACCTGAAATAGCATCTCGAAGTTGGGATATTCCTTCAGCAGACGAGTAATGTCCCTTATCGGTATTATCTGCTAAGGCATGCTGCAGGGTTAAAGGCACATGAAATGGCGACTGTCCGAATGCAAACCCATAATATTGAGAATGACATCCCACACTTTGACATTGATTGCGATGTTCTGCGATCATCAACCCGACCTTAAGATTTTCGGGCATCGTTATAGCATTCACATGCGGCTCAACTTCTATTTTTCGAGACATCATGAATTACCTTTTTTCTTCATTATATCTGCTTAATTTCCGCATAAATTGATATTATTCAAAGGGATAAAGATATTATTAAATCTGTTGATTCAGGGTATTGACCCGCTAATTCACTGGTGTTTTTAAATTAGAAAACGTCAAAAGTTCCTCCATTGTCCAGATATGATCTGTTTTTCCAGCCGCCATCATCGGTGTTCTCTGAATATACTTTCGATTCGTAATATCTTCATCATC
>JAUWRA010000036.1 GCA_030610815.1 Methanosarcinales archaeon | reverse complement strand
GTTCATAATGACAGGACTAAAACTAGGTGAACCTGGAATGATCATACTGTTCGAGGAACGCGAGGACCAGTTGATATATGAAGCATCCAGGATGGGCTGGGACCTTAAGGGGTTCATGGATAGTGGCCTGCTTAAGATAATCTATGCATATCCCAGGGATATTTCACCGGACGAACACAACCTGGAGATTAAATCGCAAGTGGAGGACATTAGTGTAAAACGATTGCTATATGATGGGGTCTATAACCTTGAATCAGTCATACCAGATCCAGTAGAATTGAGGGAACATATCAGGTTGCTTACTGATTTTTTAAAATACAAAGGCATCACCGTTATGCTGACCAACGAGGTATCAAAGAAAATTGCACCTGGCAACATACCTAGTATGAGCATATCATCCATAGCTGATGCCATTATCATGCTCAATTTTACAGAAGGGCAAAACAGGTTTGACCGTACCATGTCAGTTCTTAAGCTAAGGAGCAGCCACCATGACCTGTCGATAAGGAAATACATTATCTGGGATCATGGTATCGAGATAGTCCAGAAAGGATTTGATGGAATTTAATGTTATTCGGGAACGAACTTGGTACCGTAATAGATCATACCTTTTTCACTTTCCTCGCCCAGTTTCCTGAACACCGGACGTACCCTGGTACCGATCTCTAATTCTCCTGGTTCGCATATTACCTGGCCGGTCAGGCTGGGGCCTTCGTCAAGCTTAATGATTGCCAGGTTATACGGGACCTGGTTGGCATAGCCCTTAGCTGCCGTATGGATTACGGCATAAGTGATAACCTCACCTTTGCCTTCGAACTGGTAACTCTCGATCTTCCCATCCCTGCGGCAGGTGGGACACATCTGCCTGGGCGGGAAATAATATTCTCCACAAGTAGTGCAGTGGGTGCCTATGAGATTGTACCTATGCGGGATCTTTCTCCAGAACCTTGCAACTGTCATTTCATATCACCTGTCCCTCGAAAAAATATGTACCACAGCAGTACCGCCCGAACCGCCTACGTTATGGGCCATACCGATTCCGGCACCATCGACCTGGCTTTTACCTGCCGTTCCCCTTAACTGCTTTGTGATCTCCACCGCCTGTTTGATACCAGTGGCTCCCACTGGATGCCCGCAGGCCTTAAGACCGCCCGATGTATTCACAGGTATGCGACTGCCAATGGCAGTCTCGCCATCTTCCGATGCCCTGCCGCCATCACCCTTTTTGAAAAATCCCAGGTCTTCTATAGCACATATCTCGGCAATAGTAAAGCAGTCGTGTACTTCCACCAGATCAATATCGTCAGGAGTAAGTCCGGCCATTTTATATGCCCGCTGACCCGCCACCACTGAAGCGTCCAGCGTGGTTATATCCGCCCTGTCATGGAGGGAGATAGGACTGCTGGCCTGGGTCGTGGCCTTCACATATATAGGAGTGTCAGTATATTTCTTTGCAACATCTGCCGGAGCCAGTACCACAGCAGCCGCACCATCGGATATTGGAGAACAATCGAACATGTGCAGGGGATCGGCTACCATGTTGGACCGCAGCACTGTATCAATGGTGATCTCATTTTTGAACTGGGCGATCGGGTTCATGGTACCGTTATGATGGTTCTTCACAGAAACAGCGGCCATCTGCTCTGATGTAGTACCGTATTTATGCATATGAAGCCTGGCTATCATGGCATACAGACCCGGGAACGTGGCACCCATGATGCCTTCCCATTCCCTGTCGGCCGCTGCTGCCAGTGCATCGGTGGCTGTGTCCAGGTCTACATCTGTCATCTTCTCGCCACCTGCGGCCACTATAATGTCAGCATATCCGGAAGCCACTGCCAGAATGCCCTGGCGCAGTGCAAGGCCGCCGGAAGCACATGCTGCTTCCACTCTTGTGGCGGGCACATGCAGTTCACTGGCCAACCCGGAATAATCGGCTATCAGGCTGCCCACATGTTCCTGCTCAACAAACCTGCCGCCGCTCATATTACCCATATACAGACCGTCGATCTCTTCCCCCTGGATACCTGCATCTACTATGGCGGACACTCCGGCCTCAACGAAAATATCCCTCAGGGAACGGTCCCATAACTCTCCGAACTTTGTACAGCCAGTACCTATAATTGCAACATCCCTCATCCTGCATCACACCCTTATCTTACCCTTATGCTTGGCATAGTTTGCATAATCCAGGTATATCGGATCGGCAAGTAATTCCTGCACCTTTGGAGCACCATTACGTATATCCTCTATCTTATCAGTGACCGTGATGCTGAACGCATCACTGCCTGCACCTGAACCAAATGCAGTCATAAATATCCTGTCCCCTTCCTTTGCCTGGTCCAGGATGGCGGCCAGCCCGATCATACATGAACCGGAATATGTATTACCCAGCATGGGGACCACCATTCCTGTCTTTATTTGCTCAAAGCTGAATCCCAGCATCCCGGCAGCCCTTTCAGGGAACTTACCATTAGGCTGGTGGAATACTGCATGATCATAATCCGAAGGCTTTGAACCGATCTTTTCCATCAGGCCTTTTGCCGCCGCGATCACGTGCTTGAAATAACCCGGATCTCCGGTAAACCTGCCCCCGTGTTCAGGATAAAGCATTCCCTCACGCCTCCAGAAATCAGGGGTATCGGTAGTAAATGAGTATGTATCTTCGATAATTGCTGCCAGGTCAGAGGAGCCGATAACATAGGCAGCACCTCCGGCAGCAGCCGTATATTCCAGTGCATCACCCGGAGCACCCTGGGACACGTCCGCACCTATGGCCACGCCAATATCGATCATGCCTGAAACTACCAGGCCCATGCAGGTCTGGATGGCTGCAGTACCTGCCTTGCATGCAAATTCATAATCTGCTGCCGTAAGGACCGGTTCAGCCCCGATGGCCGCTGCCACTATGGTACTTGTGGGTTTAACTGCATATGGGTGGCTCTCGGACCCTGTGTAAATGGCACCTACCCTGGAAGTGTCAATATTGCCTCTTCTTACAGCACTGCGTGCTGCTTCAACAGCAATGGTAATGGCATCCTCGTCAAGGCCGGGTACTGATTTTTCATTAACCTTCAGCCCTTTCTTGATAGATGCGGCATCTGCTCCCCAGACCGCAGCGATATCTTCCAGTTTTATACGGTATCGGGGGATATATACGCCGTATGATACAATGCCTACTTTCATATGGTTCACCTAACTTATGGTAAGAATATTATATTTCGAAGAATAATGGCCTATCTGGTAAATCTGTTGTGGTCGCCGTTAACGTGATTGAAGTATCTCGATCATAGATTCCACAGGCATCATTGTGGACAATAAGTGAATGTTCTCAACCTCTGCGATCTTCCTGGCAATGGGGTCAACGTCCTTTCCTTTAAGCCCGTGAAGCACAATGGCACCGGGCTTGAGGCTGGTAACCCTGATGGCAACCAGCGGGGACCTGCCCGTGGATACCCTGGTGAAGATCATGGCCCTCTCTGTGCTCCATCCGTAAAGTCGCTGGAACTCATAGGAAGGCAATTCAAGGATTGCCTTGAGGCTGTCTACTACTGTGTAACCGTATAGCTGTTTATCGTATTCTGATTTTCGTGTGTGTATTATTTCAGCTTCAATGAGGTCTGCAAGTTCGGTCACGGGCATGGGGGAAGTATATTCATGGATGTCGAACACGATTTTTTTATCGTAACTTTCAGATATCATGTTCTCATAAGCACGGATCTTCTTACTACCACGCTGTTCGTCGATATCAAGCAGTGCGTTCACGATCTTGCTTACAATGACAGTACCTGGTGACTTCCTACGGCCGCTCTCGTAATCACTTATGACCGAAGGTGAGACATCCAGGAATGTGGATAGGTCTGACTGGGCCACATCAAAATTCAGCCTCCATTTTTTCATAACATCTCCGGGCTTGTTAGAGAGTGTTATCTCGCCAGCCATTTTTTCAGCAAGGCGGTTCTTAATATCACTATCGGTATTATCCCCTTGCATGTAGTGTACTAATTTACCTGCACATAATATAAACCTAACGAATACCACATCGTCATTTGACGAAGTGGTCAACAACTATACCTAAAAAAGGTCAATAACTATACCTATATAATGGAATTAAATCATAGCAGTAATTGACAAGGAATTAAATAGCCATGAGTGATGCAGAAATTAAAGCCGAGCTTATAGCCATTGGTACTGTTAATATCGACAGGTCATTACTTGGCGATATTACCATACCCACGGCAGGACCCGGAGCAGGCAAAACAGCATTTTTCTTCAGGTGGAACGGGCACCGGGTCAGGCTGGCAGTAGATGAAGGGTCAAAGTTAAAAGCTGTGGCCGAGAACGGCGATGTCGTGATATTCAAGGGACCAAAAGTATTGGTTCGGGGGCATCTTGAAGAGGAACTGATACACTGCCCGGAACAGGCATATATCACCATCAGCGAGCAGTGTATTTTTGATTGCAAGTACTGTCCCGTCCCAAAACTCCAAGGTAAGATCAAGAGCCTGGACGAGATCGTTCGCATGGTGAAGGAAGCGTACAGCAAGGGTAACTTAAAGGCGATTTCCATTACATCGGGCGTGGCAGGGTCTGCTGAAGAGGAAGTGGAAAGGGCAGTAGAGGCTGTGAAAGCCCTCAGGAAATATAATCTACCCATCGGGGTGTCTGTCTACCCCACAGCCGATTCCAACCGGAAATTGAAGGAAGCTGGGGTCGTGGAAATAAAGTACAATGTGGAGACCATGGACCGCGAAATATTCAAACGTGTATGCCCGGGTATGGACCACGATTTAATTATTGTAAAACTGAAAGAAGCAGTTGGATTGTTTGGCAGGAACTTCGTGTTTTCCAACTTTATCATCGGCCTGGGAGAATCCGACGAAACCGTGGAGGCAGGACTTGAGGAGCTGGCTTCCATGGACGTGGTGCCCATACTCAGGGCAATAAGCATGCATCCGCTGCGGGTGGGTGATATCGAAATAGAGCGGCCTGACAGCGAGAGGCTCTTAAAACTTACACGGATACTGCGCCGGATACTGGATGAGCACGGGCTGCGGGCCGATGTGTCCCGGACCATGTGCCTGCCCTGTACCGGATGCGACCTGAACCCGCACCTGGACCTGTGAGATGGAGGTGGATACTCACCAAATCAGTTCTATGAAAATCATTGGGACCGATTAAGTTCCATAAGGTTATTGCAAATTGTCTCCAGTGCAGCATCCAGCCATTTCTTATTATTGTAACCTTCAACGATCTCCTGTAGATATACTTCAGGCTGCTCCTTCAATTCACGCACTGAATTTATGATGTTAGGCACCGCCCTGGTAATATTGTCAACGACCGGAACTGTGGCACACCGGGCTGTCCTGGACAGGGGGTTCAGGTCAACAGCAATTACCTGCTTACCCATGGCCACCAGGGCTTCGCACCTGTCCCCGTCCTCAAGAGGCACAAACACCACGTCTGCCGAATAGATACCCTCACTGCATACCCGCCCCCTCTCTGATGACAGGCAGGGAATGGAAGCATCAGGGTCGGCACCCAGCACACGCGGGGAACCGTGGGCTTTTAAGTGTTCAATGATCTTCAACACCCTCTCTTCGGTCTTGTAGAACAAGTTCACTTCCAGGGGTGCATGCAGTAATGTTGATAATTCCACAAGCTCTCCGGGGACCAGGGCCGCAGCGTTACCATTCACAGATATAACTGGAGTCCTGGCCAGCAACAGCATGGCAGCCGCAACACGTTCGGCGGCACGGGCAGAAGATGTAGTGCACTCACCGATAAGATAATCAAAGGCTTCTCCCCTACCCTGGGCTATCAGCCCTTTAACACTGGTAATACCGGATTTTACACCACCCACTATACGCTCCCTGGTAACAAGAGACTGGTACCTGGGGTGGTCTTCAGGGATTTGGTTCATGTGGCCTTTTAATCGGGTCCAATGGTTTTAATCCTGTGGTTACAGGCAGACTTTGACTAAATGCTACTTTTAGGTTTGAGGAACTTTTAGGTTTGACCATTAGTTGTTTAATCAATTCCTTGCGTCCGCTCTCGTCCAATTTACAATACAAAGGCCAAAAAATATCCATTATTACATCCCCCATATTTTTTTAATATTAGTAAATTATATCTGCCCTTATCACGCATAAACATTGTGGTACTGCCCTACCTACTGATATGCATTTTCCATCAATGAAGGATATAGCATTTCTATGATCGTCTCAAGGTTTTGTATATCCTCGATATTATATCTTACGAGTGTGTCCAGTGCTGTCTGGCTGCCGCGTTTGTACTTGTACCACAATCTCACTGCATCAAAACCTGACAGACCAGTGGTTTCGTCAGACCTTGAAAGTCCCAGTTCGGTCTCGATACGTTTCAGCCCCCCGGTCAGGCCCAGCCTGCGAAGGGGATATAACAGGTCGATATGAAGCTGGTCGAAACTGACACCAGGCAGATGATGCTCAATAAAAGGAAGGTCGAACCGTGCCCCGTTGAAGGTGACAATGACCTTGCACCCTTCCAAAGACTGTGGGAAATCTTCCAGGTCGATGCCGCTTATGAACACCTTTGTCCCATCGCTGCTATGCACACCGATCATAGTGATCTCATTATAATATGGGGAAAGTCCTGTGGTCTCGATATCCAGGAATATGGTATTTTCCCTGAATTCCCTGTATGCCCTCCAGTGCTCTTTTGAAGGGAGGTTATTGGCAAAGTATGTGTGGTCCCTGGCATTTAGCTTTTCTTTTGACGTCCTGATACCTTCCAGTATCTGTCTTAGTTTGGATTCCGGCAGTCTGGCACGGTGGGGTTCTTCCCTGAATTCATCCCAGGACTTGATACCACAGTCCCATATCTTTCTCTCTGTTGCGGCACCTATCCCTGGCAGGTGGATGTAACTGTTGGTGAGCATATTGAGTAATAGGGTCAACCTGATATAAATATCCCAACATTAAATGCCATGGACCTAATGCTGGAAGCAGGATGCATCAGGATTGATGCCTCTCGTTTTTGATGGGGGGTGAGGTGAATCGATCTTCCGGATAGCAGTCAAAATAATGTAAGTGGAACACTGCGGATTCGAACCGCAGTCCAGGCCACCTTACTGTACTACAATGAACCATATCGAATTTCCCCTATTCCAGACCCGGCATTATTTAAGTATTATAAGGTCAATAATCGTATATTTGGGATATTTTATCACTGAAATGGAGAGTGGCCACGGTGAAGAGCATACATATTGCAATTGCACTGGTCTGTATGGCAATAGTGCTGGCAGTAATAATCCAACCTGTTCGAAAGGAACCTCATGTGGGAAATGAGGCTGGAGATACAATCATCCTTCCTGAACCACGTGACTCTGGCGAGATATCGGTTGAGGAAGCGCTGCTTGAGAGAAGGTCGATCAGGAATTACAAGAATGAAGCGATGACGCTTACCGAGGTTTCCCAACTCTTGTGGGCAGCACAGGGTATCACACATCCAGGTGGATACAGGACCGCACCTTCTGCGGGTGCACTCTACCCGCTAGAGGTCTATGTGGTTGCAGGGAATGTGGATGGCCTCAGACCAGGAATCTATAAGTATCGGCCGCAGGGGCATGAACTGGAGAAGGTGGCAGGTGGAGATGTGCGTGCTGACCTGTGTGCTGCTGCGATTGACCAGGAATGCGTTGAGGATGGTGCGGTGGTGCTGGTGTTTGCTGCGGTATATGAACGGACGACCCGAAAGTATGGCGAGCGGGGGGTGCGGTATGTGCATATGGAGGTGGGGCATGCTGCCCAGAATGTTCATCTGCAGGCGGTCTCACTGGGTCTGGGGACTGTGGTTGTGGGGGCGTTCGATGATGAGGAGGTTGGGAGGCTGTTGCAGATGCAGGATGATGAGCGGGCGCTGTGTATTATGCCTGTGGGGAGGGTGTGAATTGTGGGGTGGCAGGGAGATGTAGATTTGTTACTTGTTTCCTTTGTATTTAGAATATATATCACAAAATTTTTTAAAGTCCATTTCAAGATCTTCCCGGATTATTTTGCGTAATAGACCTTTAGGTACATCTTTACTCCCATGTACAGGAACAGAAGTTACTCTTCCATCTCCTGACTTTAATCTTGAATGAGAACCTTTTGTCCTTGTTACTTTAAAATCCAGTGTTTCTAAGAACTTTATAAGCTCTCTGCCTTTGATAACAGGAAGTTTAGGCATTTTGAGCAACTTCCAATTCTCTAAAACCTACAAATTTATTAAGCTCTTCAACTTCTGTCTCTTCGAGACACATATCTATAACTTCACTTATATTTGCCATTGCTTCATCTATGGTTTCACCATAGGAATGGCATCCCTTGAAAATGGGACAGGTAACTATGTAATAGCCATCTTCGTCTATTTCAATAATTATTGGCAGATGCAATTTATCCATATAGAATTCGTCCTATTGGATAGATAAATTTCATATATTAAGTTATTTTCCTAGGCATTTGTCATGTTATCAATGCCGGTTAAAAAAAGAACATGATACCGGGGGCGAAGCAAGGGATATAATCGTCCTCCCTGAACCACGAAACTCCGGCGGCATCTCTGTCGTGGAAGCCCTGCTTGAGAGAAGGCCGACCAGGAATTATAAGGATGAAGCGCTGACGCTGGCCGAGATTTCCCAACTCTTGTCGGCACAGGGTATCACACATCCAGGTGGATACAGGACCGCACCCTCTGTCGATGCGTTCTACCCGCTGGAGGTCTATGTGGTTGCAGGGAATGTGGATGGTCTTCGGCCAGGAATCTATAAGGATCGGCCGCATGGGCATGAAATGATGCCGTTGCTTCGGAAAATTGCTATCATGACCACGTAATTAACGAAAGCAAAGATTAGAAAGAGTTTTTATAAAATCTGGCGTTTATTTAATATCATGTTTATACAAGGAGGAAACAAAGGTGGGTACAAAGACAGCATTGATAGCAGGTGCAAGTTCAGATATTGGTCAGGCTATAGCCATATCTCTTGCTTCTGAGGGGTTCAACATTGCAGCTCATTATCATAAGAATTTTGCTGCAGTTCAAATTATTGAAGAGGAGGCTCAAAAAATTGGCGTTGAAGCTGGATTATTTTGTTTTAATCTGCTTCATCCAAAGCAAGCAAAAGAAATGGTAAACGAAGTAGTGAGACAATTCACAAGTATTGATGTTTTAGTAAATACTATAGGACCTTTTTATTATCAAGATATTCTCGAAGTTACACCAGAAGAATGGTCAGAATCTGTTAATATGAATCTTCAGGTTTCTTTTAATACTGCATATTTTGCAAGGGACAAAATTTGTGCATCCCAAGGACATATCATCAATTTTGCTTTTTCAGGCGTTGAAAATCTCAAGGCTTGGAGTATGTCTACAGGATACTGCGCCGCAAAAGCAGGAATTGCAATTTTGACAAAGTCATTAGCTGCCAGCCTAGCTTCTTCAGGAGTCAGAGTAAATGCAATTTGTCCGGGTTTAATTGAAGAGGGAGCTACTACAGAATTGGAACGTCAGGAGATGGCGGAACAAATACCATTTGGCAGACCAGGGAGACCTGATGAGATTGCAGAAGTAGTCAAATGGCTGGTTACTGATAGTCCACACTATCTTACTGGTGCTCTTATTCCAGTGGCTGGTGCTTGGGAATACTAAATATATGGATGCATGATTTTAATTTTACATATCTATATTAGGCACCCCACAGCTATATAAATTTTGAAATGTGTAAACTAACAGAAATACAAAAACCAGAAGCATCATCCATGATGCCCCGTACAGAGCGAAGCGGCGTTTGGGGTCGTGACTTAAATGTGATGCCGTAATGCCTGTCGATCATGGCGGATTAAAAACAGGCAGAAGGAGGTGAAAAGGAAAAATGGAAAAAGTCCTGATATTTCACTATACAGAAGAAGGTAGACTTCCAAAACTAAGCAAAAAGGAACTTGAGGACATTATGGCGCAGTTATATGAGGTACTTAAGGACTATCCTGAGGTGAAGTTCAATGGCACATACGTAGACGAGAACGGGATGGGAATTTACGATTGGAATGCTCCGAATGCGAACATTGTGAAAGAGATAGTAAAGAAAGTACTGGGGACTCCACCTGCCGACCCTGTGATTATGGTTAAGCAGGTATTGTAATAGGCACAAGCTTGAAAATGTGTTATGGCGATTTGGGAATCAAAATTTGCCCTCTTTTTCGTTTTTCCAAAGTGCCTTTTCATTATACGAGGAATTATATCGAATATCCCCGTCCTGCAGTCACAAAACTCAGGCCAGAGGTCAAAAGGCATCGGGGAGGATACTCATTGTTTGGATTTATTTATGACCAGTTTTTACTATGGCACAGTATTAATTCCCAGGCGATTCATACAAATAATTAATAAATATGCCACTTATTTATATGCCTGAACAAAAAGTAACAATTGAAGATGTTTACCATGAGCTCAAAGCCTGGGTTGTCAAAAGAACTGATACTTTTATGGATTCCCTTAAAGCCATCCATAAAAATAAAACAGCCATTGCTCAACTTGACAATAAGATCAGACAACTGCAGGAATAACCATAATATATTTATGCCAGTAATACTTTAAATGTGAAAATAATACCCCGAGTAATAATTATCAGAATAATACAGGAGAATCACTCAAATGCCAGGCAGATTCACTGAAGAACAAATAAAGCGATATTCACGCAACATCATGCTCCCGGAAATAGGCAAAGAAGGCCAGCAAAAACTACTTGACTCAAAAGTGCTCTGCATCGGTGCCGGAGGTCTGGGTTCCCCAGTCATCCAGTACCTTGCCGCCGTCGGAGTAGGTACGCTTGGCATCGTGGACGACGATGTAGTGGACATGAGCAACCTGCAGCGCCAGGTCATACACGGCGGGAATGTGGATAAACCCAAAGTGGCCTCAGCAGCCGGATTCGTGGAAAAACTGAACCCAGATGTGAAGGTCGTACCCTATGAGACCCGGCTGGATGCCGGCAATATCATGGACATCATCAAGGATTATGAAATAGTGGTCGACTGTTCTGATAATTTCGCCACCAGATATATGGTGAACGATGCCTGCGTGCTGACCAACACACCACTGTCACACGGCAGTATCTTCAGTTTCGAAGGGCAGGCCATAACAATTATCCCTGGGAAAGGACCATGCTACCGCTGCCTTTTCGAACATGCACCGCCCCCTGGCGTGGCCCCCTTAAGCCATGAAGTGGGAGTGATGGGTGTGCTGCCCGGTATCATTGGTATCATCCAGGCTACCGAGGTAATAAAATACTTGCTTGGGATTGGTGAACTACTACTTGGCAGGATGATATATTACGATGCCCTGTACATGACCTTTGATGAGATCAAGATACGCAAAAACCCACAGTGTCCCGTGTGTGGTGAGGAGCCAAAGATCGACAGCATACAGGAAGAGATCTATTCTGGGTCGTGCCGGATATAGAAAATACCTGAATGAGCTACCCAATTGATTCGAAGAGAAATAACTATTATCAGATCAATAAGAATATCTTCCTAAATTCACTGTGTTTATATGTGGTCAAAATATCAAAGTTCAAGAATCAGTATAGGATCACAATACCGGCGGAGATAACTTCTGCAGGTGGACTTCCACCGGAATTCGATGAAGATGAGTTCTTTATGGTTACTCGGTTCCGCGCAACAAAGAACTGATGCGGGTTTTTAAAGACCTTGAAATGGTTGAATATCTTGGATCAGGGGTACCACGTATTCTACAAAAATATCCGCACTCCATATTCACATTTACCCCAAACTTTATTCGCATCACTTTTCCCTTTGGGGAGAGCCTAGAGGGTGGTCAGACAGGTGGTCAAACAAGTGGTCAGACTGCTTTAACCGACCAAGCTACCGACCAGGATGATAGATTAAAACGTGTACTTCAATTCTGCAAAGTACCCAGAAGCAGAATTGAAATTCAAGAATTTTTGGGTCTAAAGCACCGCCGTTCATTTAAAGAAAACGTTTTGCAACCTCTCCTTGAGTCTGGTCTGTTAATTCAAACCATACCTGATAAGCCGTCTAGTCCCAAACAACGCTATATCACACGCAATGAACATTAGGGGAATGAATAATGAACGAACTACACCTGCAAGATAAGTTTTTGATTCCGTTTTTCAGAGAAGGTCTTGGCTGCCGTGAGGTAAAAGCCAATACGGTAACAAACTCACTAATTATAGAAGAAGACTTGCAGGAGTTTATCTCCCAAACCGAGCCTGAATGCACTACCCAATTGATTCGAAGAGAAATAATATTATCAAATCAATAAGAAAATGCTCCAACATTCACTATAGTTATATACATCCAATTCTACCTAAGCCCAGGTGAGATACAATTACTGGCAACTGGTACTCAACTGCGTGTAAGCATTCAGTCAACTACTTTGGCTGGCTTGTAGGCGATCTTGAACGATTTAAAAAGAAAAGTGAAGCCTCTGTCAGTCAGGAATTCATGGATAGCCTGAATTTTTGCGGATTCGATGTTGAACCCTACGAAACCCAAATATTGGCCATATCGGGTGCTTTAATCTCATTTATAATGCTTATTGTCATGGACCTTGTCTTTTTCAAGTTCATGGTATTCGACTCCACGACCATAATCTTCATGGTATTGACCACTGTGCTCATACCTTTAGCCCTGTTGCTTTATCTCAGCGAATATCCCAAGATCCATGCCAGGTTCGAAAAAATACACTCCCTGGGAGATATCCCCGAGATACTATCGTACGTTGTCATGAGCATGAAACTGGTATCGAACATGGAGCGGGCTATCTCCTTTGCAGCTGCCAATTCGGATAGGCCCCTGGCCCGGGACCTGCGTAAACTGATCTGGGATATGCATGTGAGGGTGTACACCGACATCGATGATGCCCTCATAGCCTTTGCCAATCAGTGGGGTAAGAATAGTGAGTACTTCAAGCGTGCACTGTACCTGGTCAAGAGCAGTACAGATGAGCCTGATGAAGCACAGCGTGTTATGACATTGAACAAAAGCCTGGATATTGTGTTGGAGGGTACCAGGCATATGATGGAAGGGTTTGCGGCCAGGCTCAAGATGCCCACCTATATATTACTCAGCATCTTTATCCTGATCCCGCTGGCACTGGTGGCGCTACTTCCTGCTGTGAGCATTGTGGGAGTGCGTATCGATGCTGTTACCCTTATACTGATCTATGACCTGATCCTGCCGCTGGCCACTTTTGCATATGCCGAGTATATATTGCTTCAGCGTCCTGCTGCCTTCTCGCCGCCGAATATCCCGGATGAACACCCGCGCCTTGTAAACATCAGAAGTACCAGACGTAGTGCAATGATATTATCAGTAACAGTAGCGGTATTGATTGGTGCATCCGGGTATATATGGCTGCAACTTGGCAATCCAGGTGACATTGTAAGTACAGGTGTGATGACGGGACTCATACCTGTTTCATTCCCCGTGGTCTGGGGTGTCACAGCCCTGATATCCATATATGCATCCATGGCCTATGCACCATATAAAAGCATCAGGGATGATATTAAGGAGATAGAGCGCCAGTTTGCAGATGCCCTGTTCGTGCTGGGACGCCGGATCAGTGAGGGGCGCTCCCCGGAATGGGCGTTCATGCAAACTGCCCAGACCATGAAGAGTACCGGCATTGGCGAAGCATTCCAGAACGTGGCGCAGAACATCTCTTTTCTCAGGACAACGCTGGCAGGCGCAATCTTTGACAAGGAATACGGTGCGTTCAGGAATATATATTCAGAGCGGGTGCACACCACTATGCGGCTGTTTACCGAGAGTGTATATAAAAGTCATGAGGCAGCAGGTGTTGCTATTGTAAAACTGGCAGACCACTTGAAAGAGCTGCAAGAGGTTGAGGATAACATTAAAAGCTCATTGTTTGATGTGACATCCACAATGAAAACGACGGGTACACTATTTGCACCCCTTATCGCAGGTGTGACCCTGGCCCTTTCAGAGGTTATCCAGAAGATACTGCAAGATATTTCACACGAGTCTAGCAGGCTGCCGAGTGATATCAGTATTTCATCTATCATGTCAGATGTGGGGGGTGGGATGGAACAAAGCATCCCACCTGATGTGTTCATGCTGGCAGTAGGATTTTATATTCTCATCCTTGTTGTCATCCTGATCAGGTTTGCAGGTGGTATCGAATACGGCGGGGATAAAGCACAATTCATGTATGAACTTGGAAATAGGCTACCTTTGTCGATTATGGTATTTACAATTTCCATGGTTGTGTGCAGAGCACTTTTCGCTTCAATTGTGTGAAAAAAATTAGTAGCAGTTTATATAATAATATTTGTATACGGCAATATTTATATATAGTAATATTTATATATGTTGTGCAATTGTGCATGCACGGTGAATAGGATGAGTAAAGCTAATAGATCTTTAATTCAAAACGAACATGGTATGGAACTACCTATCAATATCGTGGTTATGTTGGTAGTAGGAATGGTTGCCCTGGCCGCCCTCCTGGCTATTATTCCTGAGTCGAAAAAAAATCTGATAGTAGAAGTGGTAGAGGTCAATGATGCGGAAGGGATCACCGGTAATATCAAGAATGGTGTAAACTCTAATGTGTCAGTTGTTGTAAAAGTGTATGACAGTGAAAATAACCTGATAGAAGGAGCTAGTGTAATAATATCAGGCGGAGGCGGTTTTGGTTCTAACAAGACAGATGAAACAGGAGAGGCTGCTTTTACTGTATCTAATGTTTTCATACGCCTGAACCAGGACTCCATAGACCTTAAACTGGTAGCAAAGGCCAATGGTTTCTATGATTACACAGATGAATCTGCAATATTGATCACTTAGATATGTTCAGGGACGAAACAGCCGCCATGGGCCTGCCCATGAGGATGGTAGTGCTTACTATCGTCGGAATGGCAGGGCTGGCTGCCATGATAATTTTCATTGGTGACATGAGCCTGGTGCCAAAGACCATGCATGCCGATATCACTGGTATTGATAACAGCACAACAAGTAGTGTGTTACATGTCAACAACGGTACTAAGAACGTCACCATCCGTGTAACTGATATAGACGGCGGGCCTGTGGTGGGCGCAACTGTGGTTTTCTATGGTCTACATACTTCTGCTTCAGGTATGACTGACAGTAACGGAAATGCCCTAGTCAATATTAATACATCTTCTTTCAGTGTTTCAGGTGAAGGATACCTGAAACTGTCAGCTAAAGCCAGTGGATTTGTCGATTACAATAACGATTTTGCACTAAAAGTGGTAGATAGTTAACAGTGGTAGATTGTTAACGCTTCATCTATGAAGTGTCGGACTGCCTGTTGGTCATTATGAACTTTGCGATCACAGCCGAAGCGAACAGTATTGCCAGCCCGGTAGGATAATACGTGGACCGTATGATGTCCCACCTGTCGGCCCAGACAAGAATGCCTGTAGCAATAAGTGCAATGGATGCCACTATACCTGAAAGTTCTACAGGTACATTGATATTGCCTATGGTTATCTTGTCCATATTCTCCTGGCGCTGTAATCTCTTTCTCGTGTCTTTCAGTTCTTTCCTGAGCGTTTCGATCTGGGAGCTGTGTGCATTGTTTATCGATTCCACTGAGGCAGATGTGTCTTTCTTCAGGCTCGTCTGCTGTCCACCCAGTTCTTCTATCCTGCTACTGGCAGCCTGTAATTCCTGCCGCAGGGCATCCACGGAACTGTTAAGCTCTGTAAGTTCGTCAGACTTTATTGCGGCAAGGTCGCTTGTCAGTTTTTCAATGACATCATTCAGCTCTTTGAATTCAGCTTGTAGATCCTTGAATCCAGCCCACAGATCATCTATATCAGGGTCTGCCCACGGGATATTTCCAGATGATTCCTGAGCATTCTTGATATAATCCTCCTTACTGGTTGACAATCTCCGCTCAACTGCACGCAACCGCCTATCGATACTTCGTACGCTCTGGTCAAATGACTCTATCCTTCCGTAAACATCTGTTTTTTCCATAGACTCAACCTGTGGACAATCTTAAACATCAAAAGATAAATGCTTTGTCCTCTTATTTCGAACCTTGGTGTTAATTTGTGGAAAGATGAAAATGGTATTGATACTATTCCATTAAAACTGGTGGTCTACCTGACCCTGGTTGGAATTATCATTGTGCTTGTGGCAATTGGCCTGAAGAATGCAGGACCGCCAATGGATGGCGCCTTAATGGAGCGTCAGCTAGGCGGGGTTAAATCCGGTATTGAACTTATGCAGTCAGGATATGCCAGGGACCTGTCAGACCCGTACGCTACCACCGGCAATATCAGGAGCTTTGATCTGGTGCTGCCCGACAGCCTGGAATACATATCATTCGGGGTGGACCCTGACCCTGACAACAATGGCATTCTGAACGACACGCCGCCGGGTCTGGTAACAGATAACGGTGACGTGATCTACTATAAGTTAATAGGCGACGGCAAGAGGCTGGTAAAGCTCAAGGATTCGATTCACATTCGCGAAGGCGAATTGGTAGACGGCCGCTGGTTGCCCAGGTCGGTGGACGGACTGGGGCAGGCGTTTGTGCTCACGGGCGGCAGCCAGTCTGTGACTTTTGAACTGGTCTATGACAGGGGCACTACTTACACACTTTCACACGTGACCGATAATCTGGATGCGTATATTAACCCAAATAGTACTGGTGGGCTGTCCCATGGCTTGCTTGTATCGGTAAATCCGGATTCTTTCCCTGCTGATGATGTTACTGAAGGCAGGGTTACGGTACAGTTGGTCGACAGCCAGGGCCGGTGGGTACAGGAGATGGGAAGGACTGTAAACCTGACCAGCAGCAGGGGCAACCTCAGTGTCGCGCAGGTGGTTACTAATGCTCAGGGTAGCGGCAGCGTGATGCTGACCTCAGGAGAACTGGGGTTGGGTGTGGTCACAGCACAGTCTCCTGGACTCCATAACGGAACAGGCGAAGTTGCATTTACCCTGCCGCCTCTGGTAATAGTATTCAATGAATGGATAGTATCATCACCAAACCGTGATCCTGACGCGGAACTGGTAGCCCAGTTCCATATTGAACACAACACTTCTTATAGTGTCACCCTGACCGGATGGGCTACGGAAGCTCACTGGCCCACAAGGCCAGAGGAGTGGGCCATAGCCAGGATCGAGTTTGATGGTGTGGTCCTGGATGAGATAGAAGTGGCCAGTGGGTCAAGAATAGATGTACCTTTCGGGGATGTGCTGCTTGATGAAGGTAATCATACCTTAAGGGTTACTATGACAAACGATTTCAATTTTCTAGGGCTGGGGGACAGGGACCTGTATGTGGAGAGGGTTGGATTTTCTTGAAATGTCTTGAAGATTTATTTAAACCATAATTCCACATATTTTTAATTTCGGGTGTATATGGATATGACCTATTTACCAGGAATCCACAAATATATGTTTAA
>JAUWRA010000067.1 GCA_030610815.1 Methanosarcinales archaeon | reverse complement strand
ACATCGGACAAAAGATATAAAAAAGGATGAACAACTTGTGGGTCTGCTCCATAATCTCAGTGTACTGGAATACAGGAATGATCGGTCATGGTGTGATCTCAACCCAATTGTCCGTGCTATTCTGGATGAGAAGAACTTGTTGTAAAAACCTGTGCCGAAATTGGTATTCAATATGGAATTAACATCCGACCATCTTTCCAAACTGGATGAAGTAATTACCCTTCTCTCCATTTCCGATGACCTGACTATTGCCTTTATTCGCTGTAACGAACCGGTTTTATGCCAAACTCTTGATAACGAGATCAGGAAACGTGTGGGAAATGAGATTTTTATTTATGACATCCGGATGGATACTAATTTCACAAATCTATTACAAAATCTGCAAAATGCAGTGCAGACGGAGTTATATCATACACAAAAAAAGGCTAATAAAAAAATAGCATTTTTTGTTTTCGGTCTGGACGATGCGATTGAAAAGAAAAATCAGGAGGGAAAATCGGAGGCACTTGTGCTGCTTAACATGATGCGTGAGGAGTTCCTGAATATTAACCACACTTTAATACTTTGGATCAACAGTGCATCGTTATCCATGATCCTAAAAGAAGCACAGGATTTCTTTTCATGGCGCACGACCGTGTTTGAATTTGAACTGGAGCGGAAAGAACAAGTTGAAATGGTTGCTGATTTTGGAGAAACTGATCTGCAATTTTTGGATAAGGAAGGACTTGAAGAGCGATGGACCAATTACACCAGATTACTGAAAGAATATCAAGAAAAAGGAATTAAGGATGCTTCCAAGTTTGCTGATTGGAATTATAATCTCGGAATAATCAAATTACTTATGGGGTTTGCAGATGAGTCGTTGAAATATTTCGAAGAATCCCTTGGATTTTCAGAAAAATTATCAGATAAAAGTAAAATAAGCAATATTTTAGGTTTTTTTGGCATAGCTTACACGGATCTGGGTCAGGTAGAAAAGGCAATAAAGTACTATGAAAAGGCACTGGTGATTGCACAGGAGATAGGGGATCGGTGGGGAGAAGGGAAATGGCTCCGAAACTTCGGGATAGCATACAGTCATCTGGGCCAGGTGGAAGAGGCAATCGAGTACTACCAAAAGGCGCTGGTGATCGATTTGGAGATAGGGAATCGTCGGGGTGAAGGAGCAGACCTCGGAAACCTCGGGATTGCATACAGGAACCTGGGGCAGGTGGAAAAGGCAGTAGAGTACTACCAAAAGGCGCTGGTGATATCAATAGAAATAGGCGATAGGCGGGGAGAAGGAAACGCCCTCGGAAACCTCGGGTTGGCATACAGTGATCTGGGGCAGGTGGAAAAGGCAGTAGAGTACTACCAAAAGGCATTGGTGATATCAAAAGAAATAGGCGACAGGCGGGGAGAAGGAGCAGACCTCGGAAACCTCGGGAATGCGTACAGAAATCTGGGGCAGGTGGAAAAGGCAATAGAGTACTACCAAAAAGCGCTGGTGATTGGAAAGGAGATTAAAGACTCGAGGATAATCAACTTTTGCGAAGAGAAACTTAAATCAATTAAATCCTGAAACACAGACTTGTTCAGATAATCCCCTTCATTTTCCCAGCAACATCCTCAGAACTTTCCGCTACTGCCACCCCCGCACCCTCCAGCGCCTCGATCTTCTCCTTCGCAGTCCCGCCGCCCCCGCTGATAATGGCACCGGCAAGGCCCATGGTCTTGCCCGGCGGCGCGCTTGAACTTATTACAGCCATCGGGCCAAATCGAAGATTATTAGATGGGGACCAGACTACATAATGATGAAATGAATTCGATATATGATATATAATATATAAAAATAAGATTGAGTTGTAGGTAGTATTTGGAGAATGACTGAAATTGAAGATCCTATCGATGTGCGGATTTCAAGACTTGGCAATTACTTGATCCGTGCACATAAATATAACAAGGCGTCCATTCTTTTTGCACTGTATCTTAGTGAATATGTGCGTGCTGATGTCGAGAAAGAGATCAGGCAATTACTGGATGAACAGGGACTTGAAGCTCTCAGTGTTGACGCTGGTGAATATAAGGACCTGCCGTCTTTTTTTTCGTTAAGAAGTGCTGAGCGGACTGTTTTTTTTGTGCATAATCTGGAAAAAGGATTTCCTGACGCCCTCAGGTATTTGAATTTTAAAAGGGAGGAAATTATTGACCATCGGGTGAAGGTAGTATTCTGGGTAACTGATAAAGAACTTACTCGCATCGGCAATGAGGCCCCTGATTTCTTTGCCTTCAGGAACAGGGTCATAGAATTTAGTGAAGTTCCATTGGCAAAAGAACGTAGACCCGCTCTTGTTGAATTTGCACTGGAAACTGAATATAAGTCGCTGGATGAGATAAAACGCAGTATAGAGTTAAAAGAAACACTGCTTTCAGAGCTTTCCAAAAATGATGAAATAAGCGGCTACCTGCTGAGTTCGCTCGGGATTTTGTATTATCAAATAGGTTCTTATAAAAAAGCAATTGAATATCATGAAAGAGCACTGGAGATAGCAAGGGAGATAGGGAATCGTCAAGGAGAAGGAGCTGTCCTCGGAAACCTCGGGATTGCATACAGAAATCTAGGGAAGGTAGAAAAGGCAATAGAGTACTATGAACAGGCGCTGGTGACATCAAAAGAAATAGGCGATAGGCGCAATGAAGGAATATGGCTCGGAAACCTCGGGAATACATATAGAAATCTGGGGCAAGTAGAAAAGGCAATTGAGTACCATGAACAGGCGCTGGTGATTGCAAGGGAAATTGGGGATAGGCGGGGAGAAGGAGCAAACCTCGGAAACCTCGGGTTAGCTTACAGTGATCTGGAGCAGGTAGAAAAGGCAGTAGAGTACTATGAACAGGCGCTGGTGATTGGAAAGGAAATAAAGGACCCGAGGATAATCAACCTTTGCGAAGAGAATCTCAACTCAATCAGATCCTGATACACAGATTTGCTCAGATCATCCTCTTCATCTTCCCGGTCACATCCACAGGACTATCAGCCACCGCCACCCCGGCACCCTCCAGCGCCTCGATCTTCTCCTTCGCAGTCCCGCCGCCCCCGCTGATAATGGCACCGGCATGGCCCATGGTCTTACCGGGCGGGGCGCTTATCCCTACCACATAACCCACCACAGGCTTGGTCACATGCTCCCTTATGTATTCGGCAGCCTCCTGCTCGGCAGTGCCGCCTATCTCGCCGATCATAACAATTGCCGAAGTTTCGGGGTCGTTCTCGAACAACTCAAGTGCATCAATAAACGACGTACCGATAAGCGGGTCGCCGCCGATACCCACACAAGTGGACTGGCCTATGCCCTGCCTGCTAAGAGCGTCCACCACCTCATAGGTCAGGGTGCCGCTGCGGGATACCACACCCACACTACCTTTCAAAAAGATAGAATCCGGCATGATACCCACCCTTGCTTCGCCCGGCGTGGTGATACCGGGACAGTTTGGGCCTACCAGCCTAACATCCGAGTCTTCAATGCTCCTGAACACCCGTACCATGTCCTTAACAGGTATCCCTTCAGTAATGCACACGACCAGCGGGACACCGGAATCCACAGCCTCCAGGATGGCACCTGCTGCATGGGGCGGAGGTACGAAAATAATAGATGCATTTGCATCTGTAGTCTCCACTGCTTCTGGCATAGTATCAAACACATTCACCCCTTCAACCACCCGGCCGCCCTTGCCCGGTGTAACACCTGCAACAACCTTTGTGCCATATTGCAGCATAAACCTGGTCTCGAGAGTACCCACATGACCAGTAATACCCTGTACAACAAGCCGGGTGTCCCGGTCCACAAGTATGCTCATGAAACCAATCCCACTGCAATACCGGCCGCTTCTGCCGTACTTTGGGCAACAGACACATTTGCATCTTTTAAAATATCCCATCCCTTTTCCTGGTTCGTCCCTGTCAACCTGACCACTACCGGAATATCCAGTCCCTGCAAGGTATCATGGATGCCTTCAGCGATCTCGTCGCATAGGGTCAGGCCGCCGAACATGTTGATGAGCATCACTTTAGTACGCGGGTTGGAAGCAGTTATCTCTACGGCCCGTCCCACATGGAAAGCATCCGCACCACCCCGCACGTCCATAAAATTAGCAGGAGTACCGCCTTCCCGGCTGATCATGTCAAGTGTGGCCAGTGCCAGACCAGCCCCGTTCACTATACATCCGATATCACCATCCATTGCCACATAGCTCATATCCAGCTTCTTAACCTGTACTTCAAGGGGGTCCAGGTCTTCAAGGTTCTTCTCATACAACTGCTGCATAGCAGGCTGGCGGAACAGGGCGTTGTCATCGATATTTATCTTGGCATCCAGGGCCACCAATTGACCGTCCCTGGTCAAAACAAGGGGATTTATCTCTGCCAGTGTACAGTCAAGTTCGTCGTAGATTGCATATAGGTTGCTGACCAGCCCTGATAATGAAGTTACATCCGAAATACCCAGCCCTGCTGCCGTTTGTTCCAATTGTTCGGGCTGTGGACCTGTTTTCGGGTCGATCAATTCCTTGTGTATAAGATCAGGCGATGTTCTTGCCACCTCTTCAATATCCACACCACCACTGGCACTGGCTATCAACAGGGGACGCCTGGAAGTGCGATCAAGTGCAATTGACAGATAAAATTCCTGCTTAATATCCACACTTTGCTCTACCAGTACCTTTCCCACCGGCAGGCCCTTGATGATAAGATTCATGATACGCAAGGCAGTCTCTGTGGCATTTTCAGGCGTGGCAATTGCGATACCGCCTGCTTTCCCCCTTCCTCCCACCAGTACCTGGGCCTTAATAGCTGCTGTCCCGAACTGCCGGACTGCCTTTGATGCCTCTTCAGGCGTATTGCACATGATCCCTTCAGGTGTGGGGATACCGTATCCTCTGAATATATCCTTTGACTGGTATTCGTGAAGCTTCATCGTTTACTGCCTTCCTTTTTATATTATCTTTAGAAACATTACATATTTAATTGCCCTGTAAGTACCATTGGGTTTTGCACTGGGTGACGTTCATTAAATGTTCAATGACGTGTTAGGGTTTTGGTATGGGTTTTACGATGGGTCGTGTCCCCAAGTTCCCGAAATGCGGAGGTAGATAGTGACTTTAAGGAGAGGGGCACGGAAATGATAAGTTTTACTGGAGAATGACTATAGTTCAAACTCATTAATAAAACCGATAATTAATTTGTATTTTTCAAGATATTCAAATCCTTTATCTGTCAATGTAAAAAACTTCCTTCCATTTTCATCAATAATTTCTTTGATAAACCCCTTTTTCAATAATTCACTTAAGTATTCGGAAAAACTCTGTGATGATAGATTTGAATATCTCAGCAGGGGTGTAGGCTTTATGGAATTATTATAATGTCTAATGATCTTCAATATGTCATATATCACCTCTAAACGATCTCTTTTACGCTTCATTATGTCCACTTTGCCACTTTATAATAGATAATCCCAATCACTGCAATCGATATAACCTGAAATACAGTCTGTATCTCAAATGGAAGCAATCTTCTTGGACCCAATGCGATTAGATTGACTATCCAGAACAGGAAGAACAAAATATATAAAATATAAAGCCTGGAGATTTTTCTCGAATTGCTGAAAATATAGTGGGCAATAATTATTGATGTAAAAATGAGCAGTACTGCCTGCGCTAATATCAGAATAGATGGTGATCTCGAAAAAAATGCAATGCCGGATATTAGAACGGCAATGACATTAAATAATAAAAAAGTATGCTTGATATGCAGTTTTTTCCAGAGTATACTATACGTCAATGAAAGAATAGCCATTGTGCTGAAGTATCCGATAAAAACCAGTGGAAAAATTCCAAATATGTGTATCGGGAAATAAATGTCAAATGTTACTACCATTAACTTTAATAAAACGGATATGAATCTGGAAATATAGGCTAATCCAAAAAATAAGAACGTTATTCTAAAATATTTTATCCCTTCATGCTTTGTCAGATCAAATATTTCCCTGGTTTTATAATATATCGTAAAGCAAAGAAATACAACAATAAGTGTGTAGGCAAGTTCTACAGCCAGCCTTGTGGGATCGATTAGATGAAACGGAGGCATATATCCTACTATTCTATCTGAACATTAATAAAAAAGGTGGATGTAAAGTGTACATTTTACCTTCTTTGTTCTTATAAGCAGGTTTTGATAATGTAGTATTTTGAGGTGTAAATAAAATGAAAAGAACGAAGTTCTTTGGTGTGCTGGCTCTGATGATAATTTTGGCAGCATTGGGAACAGCATCAGCTTACAGAGGAAATTTCATTGGAATGGATCCTGGAAGCAGGGAAGATATTGTAAATGCCATTGAAGCAAACAACTACCAAGCCTGGAAAGAAGTTATGTCGAACCAATTGACAGAGGAAAACTTCAACGACTGTGTAGAGAGGCATGAGGCCAGGTCTGAAATGCGAGAGCATAGAGAAGACAAGAGACAAGCTATAGAGGCTGGAAACTATGGAGCCTTTTTAGTAGCAGCAGAGAATTGGCCAAAGTTACCAAATATCCAGGATGAGAGTGACTTTAAATTACTTGTTGAGCTTCATCAGGCAAAACTGGACGGAGATTACGATACAGTAAACGAGCTTAGAGAACAGCTTGGATTGCCCGTCAGATTTGGCGAACATAAAATGTCCGGACAATCCGGAAGAGGAAGGTAACCTAATTATCCTTTTTCTTCTTTTTTTTTTAGATCAATCGATACCATGAGAATATTGACTTAATTCGCTGAATATAACAGATGAAAAGTCTGACTGAATATGACAAAAGATCAGAACTTACCAGAAAATGAGAATGGTGTACTCCTCCATTTGGAAGATGTCTGGAAGATCTACCAGATGGGAGAAGTCGAAGTTCCAGCATTGAAGGGAGTAACTGTAGAGATTAAAAAAAGTGATTTTGTTGCCATTATCGGTGCATCAGGGAGCGGGAAATCAACAATGATGAATTTGATCGGGTGTCTGGATATCCCGTCAAAAGGCAGGATACTCTTAAAAAACCAGGATATCAGCCAGCTCAGCGAATCAGATCTGGCAACATTTCGGGGAAAGACGATCGGATTCATTTTTCAGCAATATAACCTGATCCCGACTATGACAGCATTTGAAAACGTCATGCTTCCTTTAGAGTTCCAGGAAATCGATGATAAGATAGCTTCTAAAAGGGCTAAGGAAATTCTGGCTTTCCTGGGATTAGCTGATAAAATTCATCACAGGCCTTCCCAGCTTTCCGGGGGACAACAACAACGAGTTTCAATTGCCCGATGCCTGGTAACAGATCCGGAAATTATCCTGGCAGATGAACCTACCGGTGCGCTCGATAGTGTCACTGGAAAAAATATCATTGAAATGCTTCATAGATTCTGGAGGGAGGAGGGCAAAACAATCATAATGGTCACTCATGACCAGAATCTTGCAAAATATGCTAACACTACCATCGAATTGAAAGATGGTGAAATAATCAGAATACAAGAAAATGAGGTGAATGAGATATGAAAAAAATCAGTATTGCATTATTTATTTTATGCTTTATTATGATTCCAACGTCTAGTGCATTTACGGACATCTCAGATGCTAAAGTGGTTTCTATCAGTCTGGTGAACCAGGACCCTGATCCGGCAATTGCAGGATACGTAATGGAGATATATTTGGGTATTGAAAATCGTGGAGGGGAAACAGCAAATGACCTTATGGTCGAATTTGTGCCAGAATACCCTTTTACTTTAGTAACGGATGAGCCGGCAGTGCAGAATATCGGGACAATGAAATCATACCAATACGATGACTATATGAAAATTATCACGTACACCATTAAGGTTGATAGTGATGCATCAGCTGGTAGTCATGATCTGAAGGTCAGGTATTATGAATTTGGTGACTCAACAGTAATTGAAAAAAGTATTACAATAGACGTGAAGAACAGGGAAATGGCGGAAATAATCCAGATCGATAAGACCAATCTTGTTCCGGGAAAGCAGAGCGGACTGACGTTCACCGTAAATAATGTGGGGAAGGCTCCATTAAGGGACCTGACATTTAGCTGGATAAATGAGGATAAGGTCATCCTGCCGGTTGGAAGTGATAATACCAAATATATAAAGAATATTGATATTGGTGAGAGCGTTGATCTGGATTATCAGGTTATAGCTGATCCCAATGCAGATCCGGGTCTCTATGAATTAAAACTGTATCTGACTTATGATGATCCCATTACCTATGAAGAGAAGGAGATCTCAACAATTGCAGGTGTTAATGTGGGAGGAGGGACTGATTTTGAAGTGGCCTTCTCGGATAATTCAGGAACTGAGACTTCTTTTAGCATTGCAAATATTGGGAGTAATCCGGCATATTCTGTTTCTGTGATCGTACCCCGACAGAATGGATGGGAGATCAGCGGCTCAAACTCAGTAATAATCGGAAATCTTAACAAGGGCGATTATACAGTTGCCAGTTTCAATCTGAGATCAATACAGCAAATGACTGATCTTCAGATCCAGAACGTACAAGCAGATTCCAAGCAGATCCCTGGTCAGCGTTCTGCTATACAGGAATCGAATAGTCTTATTGTTCAGATCGCTTATACTGATACAATGGGAGAAAGGAAAGTAATTGAAAAAGACGTGACTCTCACTCCTCAGAATATCGATTCAGATATGGTTGCAGGAATATCTAAAAAGAGAGACTTAGAGCAACAGAGCGCTCTTGGAACATATAAATGGTATATTGCTGGTTTCATCATCCTGATAATTGGCGTTGTATTGTACAAAAAGTACAAGAGAAGAAAGTTGGTCGATCCTCAATTTCAGATTAAGGATATCTTTCATGAATTGAAAAAAAATAGTTAATTGAAAGCTATGAAACTTAATAAATGCCTGAAACATGCACTTAACATGGTGCTTCACAGCCCGTTACGAAGCTGGCTTACTATTATCGGTATAGTCATCGGAGTAGGATCAGTAATAGCGATTGTTTCGATCGGGGAAGGCATGGAGCAATCATTGACTGAACAACTGGATGACCTGGGAATGGACCTCATTACTATTACACCAGGCTTTTCAAGAGGTGGAGATATGCGCTTTGGACCAGACCGTGAAGGGGGCCAGGCTGCCGAGGGTCAGGCTACCGATGATGAGACAGTACTGGGCAGAACTGATGTCCAGGCATTAAGAGGGCTGTCCGACATAGAATTGATAGATACTCAAATAAGAGGAAACGTAGATGCGGCGTATCTTGGAAAAAGTGGTTCAGTTTCTCTAACCGGAGTTGAACAAAAGGTTTGGTCACAGATAACTACTTCTGAAATACGAGACGGTAGGATGCTTGACTCTGCAGACCAGAATGTTATTGTGATAGGTGGAGGGTTGGCAGATAACTTTTTTGACCGACCATTGGGTATTAACAAAGTTATTACCATAGAGGATAGTGCGTTTCGGATCGTGGGAATACTGGATGATCAGAGTAACAGCATTATTATGCCTCTTCAAATGGCATACCAGATACTGGATGACAAAGAAAAGGACGTCTATGATTCCATTATCGTGAAGATCAAGTATGAAGATGATCTTGATGCAGTGGTAGAGAAGATTGAGAACAAATTGATGATCACCAGACATGTTACTGAAAATGACAAGGACTTCACTGTAACTTCCAGCAAGCAAACGAATGAAATGAGGGGTGAGATGATGAGTTCTGTGAGTGCATTCTTAACTGCCATTGCGGCTGTTTCGCTTCTGGTCGGGTCTGTGGGTATCTCAAATACGATGTTTACATCGGTTCTGGAGAAGACTAAGGAAATCGGGATCATGAAAGCAATAGGAGCAAGAAACAGGGATATATTAACCATATTCCTTTTTCATGCAGGACTTATCGGGCTGGCCGGTGGAATTATCGGAGTGATTTTCGGGATCATTCTATCGGGAGTGATGCCTTCTTTGATGGGCGGCTTGCCTATGGCTCGAGGAGGGACGATCGTATCAGTTGATATAATTATAATTGCCCTTTCAGTATCGGTTTTGGTAGGTATTATCGCCGGGTTCGTTCCGGCATACCAGGGATCAAAATTAAGGCCGGTAGATGCATTGAGGTATGAGTAATATCTTTGTACTTTTTCAACTAATTAAAACAGCCAGACTATAACATATAATCGTTACAATTCGCCGCAATCTATATATATCATTAATAATAATGATAGTTCGGTGATTCAAATGGACGAAAAAGTAAAACCAGAACTTGTATTGACACGGAAGGTATGCGATTCGTGCGGAGAGAAGAATATCGAACTTACTTCAGAGATACAGGTAATGGGCAAATACATCTGTTTGGATTGTCTCACCTGAGATTTCTGAGATTCCCTCATTTCTTTCCCTCCATCCCCTCCTTTTTTCTTTTTTTTCCAACCGATATCTTACTGGTCTACCGAAGGACATCCCAGAATCTGAGGGCACAGCCAGCCAGATGGCTATGGTCTTATCATTACATTGGCTAAAGTTACTAAGAACAAAGCGAGAATTAGCCAACCCAACAATCCTTCAATCATCACGAACGGTCTATATCGATCTTTCGGATACCAATCACCATAGCCTACTGTAGTAAATGTAACCGAACAGAAGTAAAGTGCATCCCAAAAGGTCACGCTTTGATTTTCACCCTCATCGTTTTCTTTCAATCGAGAGATTCCTTTTCCCAACCAGTAAATAAAAGTAAATACCAGAATTGTTAACCCACCAACAATCAGCGCTTTAAATGGTTTTACGCCATAACCACAAGTTCGGTCCATGATTATACTCAATCCCCCCGACAACCAATTTTCATCTTTTCGGCTTTGCACACGGTATTGGTAATAAGCCTTGTCGGCATCATCAAACTGTTCATTGTTTCTAAAGTTTTTAATTAATTTAATGTAAAAGGGTCCATCGGAAACTAGAGCATCTTCAAGAATAGTCCAATTTATATCTACATTATTGAATTCAACATTAAAGAATTGAACATTTTTCTTGAATGTTGAATTACGTAAATATAATGTACCGCCAATTCTCGAATCGATAAATTTTGTGTTATCACTAAAAATTGTACTGTAAAAGCCTACATTATCAATAAATCTCACATAATAGAATGAAGTTTCACCGTAAAAGTTAACAAAATTAAAATCAGCATAATCATTAAATTTTACATTGATAAAGTCTGCAGCACTGTAAAAATTTGAATCACCGAAATCAGCAACATCATCGAATTCCACATTATTCATTTTTACCTTACTACTAAATGTCACATTATAGAAGTCAGCATAATCGTTAAAACTTGAATCACTGAAATCAGCTTCACCATTGAACATCACATTATTGAATTGTGCCTTTTTGCTAAAATTTACACCATTGAAGTCTGTATTACTATTAAAATTTGCATTAATGAAATTAGTATTACTATTGAATATTACATCATTAAATTTGGTTTTATTAAACTTCGCGTTACGAAAGTTGATACGTCCACTAAATGTTACATCACTTAAACGAGTATAATTGTTAAAATTCACATTATTAAAATCGATAAGACCATTGAAATCCACATT
>JAUWRA010000129.1 GCA_030610815.1 Methanosarcinales archaeon | reverse complement strand
GTTTCTTTAGGTTCCTTATTGTTATCCAATCTTCCATTGAAATCACCCAAAACCTCCTGCAATAAAACAGGAGGATTTTAGTATATAGGGGGGTCAATTTTCAATGGGAAAAAGGGGTCAATTTTAGGTGGGAATTTTCAGCAAAGACCTTGTTGCCTTGGTTTTGCGTCCTTTGTGGTGCATTATTACATAAGATATTCAGGGATAACAAATATGATGAAACTTTTTCTGCTAAAGGGATTGATCTGATTGAAAAGCTATTGTCTGTTTCCATTGAAAAAGGCAAAATAAAAGATGAGAATGATATTATCAAAGCCCTTCATTGAATTGACGGCAAGGACCCATATACTTTAGAAACATTTTACTTTGGTGAATGGCTTATGAACCGGATCTATTCAAAAGATTCAATCGCTTCATAAAATTTCTTTTTCTTAAATATGATGTCCATACCGTGTTTACCTGATGTTAAGATCATTGTTGGGGATAAAAATCCACTGTTAAAGCCTTTATATGCTATCTTAAAAAGGTCAAGTCCACGATCTAGGTATAATGTTCTGTATGCTTTAATGTGATATTGCTCAATCTGTTCAGGGGTCAGATGCAGTGGCTGGTATACACAATGTGTGCAATCATATTTATTCCAATTTTTATGTAATAATCGATTTTCTGCTACGATTTTAGCATATAATTCTGTTCCTGGAAATGGAGTTAGAATAGAAATCTGTAAAACATCAAACTTTACTTTTTTCATAAAATTTATATTTTTTTCAATATACTTTGGCGCATCAAATTCATCTCCGGAACCAATTATCATGTACCATCCATGAAAAATTGAAGAATCATTCATAATTTTTACAGCTTCTTCCACATGGTTAAGGCTAATATTCTTCTTATACCTGTTTAAGATCTCCTGTACTCCGCTTTCAATGCCTAATGACATGGAAGTACATCCGCTGTCTGCCATTTTATCGATCATAACAGGGTCTTTGTAAATAGAATCCACTCTGCTCAGGCAGCGCCATTTTAAATCATCCAGTCCTTTATCCTTCAGTTCTTTACATATGGTTCTTACTCTTTTCGTATCGACTGTCAGGTTATCATCGATAAAATAAAAGCGTTTAATACCCTGTGAAGCATACGCTTCAATTTCAGCTATAATATTCTCGATTTTTCTTGCTCTCCATTTACCATCATAAAAAGCAGAAACTGAACAAAAAGAACATCTGTGTGGACATCCTCTGCTGGTATGTATGATCGGCATAAAGTCTTTTATTTCTTTTGGAACAAGATCAATCGCGGGATACGGAATTGTGTCAATATCCTTTAACAGGGTATAGGAATGTTCATTGAAAATCTTCTTCATTTTCCTGAAAGCAATACCTTCAATGATAGAATAAGTATTTCCCGTTTCTATCTCTTTCAATAACTTGACAAATGCAATTTCACCCTCACCACGAAGAATATAGTCTACACTACATTCTGAAAAAATCTCTCTTGTCATGAAGGTGGCATAATGTCCCCCGAGAACAGTTAAAACAGCTGTGTCAAATTTCTTAATGAGATTTATTAAATTCTTAGCTGTTGGATATGTTGCTGTTAGACAGGTTACTCCTACAACTTCCGGAGAATGCTTTTTTATTAGTGATATTATGTTATCTTCATTTCCCAATTCCACAACAACATTATGACCTGCCTGCCGTACAGTAGCTGCTATATAGAGGATACCTGATCCTATGGTATATCCACCAATGAGTAATTCCCAACCTGGCACCATAACTTTTGGAGAAATTAAAAGAACATTCATCTAAATTAACCCACTGCCAATTAATAGTATCAGTTTTTATTTATACTCTTGGACTAACTCGACTTTGTCTGATTAACATTAATCCCATAAGTGTCATTTATCTTCCTCTTGGACAGTTAAAACATTTATATGGTTTGCGGTTAATAATTCATTTTCAAAGTGATTTAGCATGAATTTATTTTATTATTTTTCCATATTGGCAGACAAATTTAAATTTCATCATAAAAATACATTTTATACTTTTTTTCTCCCTTTCAAATCTACTATAACTATAGAATGGAAATCATAGAATTCCTTATCATTAGTTAGATATTTTAAAAGACAATTATCATTGATAACCACATATTCAATGCTATGAGTGGAGTCATTATCAGTTTTACCAAACTCCCAAATGACCGATCGGTTCCATCCCTATGCCCCTTCAATCGTAGAATCTGCAAGCCAATTTCAACCCAGTAACATAAAAAATCATATTGAGTCCCGATTATTTTCTTTCTCAATTTTTCGGATTATATTAATCACTTTTAACACAACTCTAAAGGGTCTACTTGCAGATTTCCCCTGATTCATTGTTCCGGCAATGTAAAGATCCAGCTTTTCACAATAAAATAGAAATGACCCAATTGAACCAAAATGTCCCGTAATATTTGGATAAGAGAAAAGAAGAAAAAAGAGTTCAGGAGGTACAAAATGCATTGTACCAAAACCATAGTACATCCCCTTCTGCAGTTTATTCCAATCACGCATTAAATATCTTGTATCTTCATTTGAAAAAACAGTTCCAGTATTAAATGCTTTAATGAACAACAGACAATCATCAACTGTAGAGACAATACCGCCATCAGCCCAGGAAGATTCAAAAGCTTTGATATTTGTCAGATCAGTGTTCTTAAAAAAGAAGTGTGCCGGTTTTTTTATATCAGGATCAATAGGTTTAGAACGTGTATAAAGATAAGTATGTTTCATACCAAGTGGTTCAAAAATAAGTTCTTTATACACATCATGAAGAGATTGTCCAGTTACAGACTCAATAATAAACCCCAGAAGCTGGAAATTTGTATCTGCATAGGAAGCCTTCCCACCTGGGGCGAATTCAGGTATAAGATTGTCCCGTGCAAAAGCAACTGTATCCTCTACAGTCCATTTTCTGTCAGGCTCTGGAAAAAGGATCTCAAAAAAGCTTTGTCCATTCTCAGGTGATTTGGTATAATAATCAGGGATTCCTGATGTATGACTTAAAAGATGACGAACCAAAACCTGATCCGTATAGTCCTTTCCATTATAAACATGAATTCTATTGATCAGGGAAGAAGGAAGGTAATCCGACATAGGAGCATCTAATTTGAGTTTGTTCTTTTCAAAAAGAAGCATTACCACAGTTGCTGTAAACATTTTTGTAATGCTGGCAATAAATACAGGAGTGTCCACAGTCATTATTCGATTCTCTTCAGGATCAGCCATACCGGCAGCACTGGACCAGTTGAATTCACCATCCCCTGTAGAAACAGCAAGCACCGCATTTTTTACATGCTTATCGCTTTTCACTATTTTGTCAATTAATTTTTGTAGTTTATGCTCTACATCCATGTTTTTCATTTCGAGACACCACCTGATTTTGAACAAGATTTGAGGAGAAATTTATACTTTATATACCATTAACAAATATAAATTCTTTTTAACACTTATTCTCTTATTTTGCTCTTATATTATTCTACATTTTTCCTTCAATCTCCGGGAACTGCATGTCAATAACATCCTGAACCACAAGTAATCTAACTATCTCACGATTCAGCAAACTTAATAAACCCAGCTAATATCTTACAACCACCCAAATTTCGTGGAGCGCTTGCAATTGAACACAGAGGGAACCAAAAACACGAATAAGAACGCCTTGCTCAGATTATTCTCAAAGAAAAAACCAGAAAAAAGCCTTTGCACTTATAAGACCCGTCTTTCAGATAGCCAAAAATCCCTGATAATAGATTGCAAAGACTGTACTGCAGGTAACTCAGGTCTTGACGACCCACACTGCCGCAAGAACATCTTCCAGATAATGATCAAAGAACCCATGGTAAACAGGCTGGTACTATCCCACCTCTACGACCGGGATTATGAAGGAGAAAGTCTCAGGCTGCTATACCTGCTGGCAGGGTTCATTGACAACCTCAGGATGTTTAGCGATAGTGAAGTGCCAGCCGTATGCGGGAAATGCCTTCAAGAGCGCCAGGAGTTCATATCCGGTGTACTCGAAACAGGATTGCATGATCCTGTGAAGGCATACACCATGCTTGCAGCGCAAGTGGACTCAGGTGCCGTATGCCATAACGATGAGCAAGGACAGGGACAATTATGTACTGATGATTATATCCGTATGCTTACCAGGATGAGTAACTGTGTCGACGGTATGAAAGAAAGCATGGATGCCCGCCTTCATGTTGATCAATTTTACACCCAGGCCATCAAACCATATACCCGGCCCGGGTTCTCCACATCCCGCATCTATACAGAACCGCCTGACAACGCTGTTTTTCTGGAAGGATATGATGTAGGACGCAGTGGCGGCCGGTTGATGCAGGTGTCAATTTACAGCTTATCGGACAGGCCCGAGAGCCTGTATTTCCTTATCCCATCAGAATACAACCTGCGTCCCGAGGAACTGGAATTGCTTGAATCTGTACGCTCGCGCCTGATGCGCCACCGCCCCGATGACCTGAATTTTGCAGACCCTGCCAACAGCCGGGAATATTTCAGGCGGCGCAGCCAGCAATTGCTTTCAGATCAAGCAAAGCACATAGGTATTAAACTAAAAGCAGACCAGATATCAATGTTCTCCGACATCCTGGCAAAATACACTACAGGACTGGGTATCCTGGAAGATGTACTGTCCGATTCAAGGATCACAGATGTATACATCAATGCGCCTGTGGATTCCAATCCGATCCATGTGGTCATTGAGGGGGAAGAGTGCTCCAGCAACATCTACCTGTCCCAGGATGACGTTGATACCATGATCTCACGCTTCAGGGCACTGAGCGGCCGCCCCTTCGGGGAGGCGAACCCTATCCTTGATATGGACCTGGCCGAGTACAAAGCCAGGGTGTCATGCATAGGCAATCCGCTGAGTTCAGGCGGCCTGGCATATGCGTTTCGAAAACATGCCCGGACTCCATGGACCCTGCCCAAACTCATCAATGAAGGCTCAATGACACCGCTGGCTGCAGGGCTGCTGAGCTTTTTGGTTGACGGACACTCATCCATACTGATAGCAGGCGGCGTGGGTGCAGGCAAGACTTCATTGCTATCGGCCATGCTGCTGGAAGTGCCCCAAAAGTACCGCATCCTGACAATTGAGGATACACCTGAACTGCCGATACGTGAGCTGCAGCGCCTGGGCTGGAAAGTGCAGGGCATGAACACCCGCTCGGCTGTTGGCGGCTCTGAATCTGAGATAGCACCTGATACTGCATTGAGGGCGGCATTGCGCCTGGGCAATTCCACGCTGGTCATTGGAGAGGTCAGGGGACCCGAGACTAAGATATTGTATGAGGCCATGCAGGTAGGCACTGCCGGCAATTCGGTGCTTGGTACCATACACGGTGCATCAACCCAGACCGTGTATGAACGCATCGTTGGTGCACTGGGCGTGCCCGAACAGTCATTCAGGGCCACGGATGCGATTGTCGTGTGCTCTAATATCAGGATCAGCGGTAGTATGCGCAAAAAGAAGCGGCTGGTGCAGGTCTCTGAGGTTACTACTGCCAACTGGGATGGTGCAAGTACGTCCTTTAATGACCTGATGAAGTTTGATGCAACCGCTGACAGCATCGAGCCCACCGACCTGCTGGATATGGGACAGTCTGAACTGATAGGCAGGATTGCTAATAAGTGGGGCGTAAGCATTGATGAGGTGCTGTTGAATATCAAGATGAGGGCGAATATTAAGGGGACAATAGCCAAAGCTGGCGAGAACAGACCTGAACTGGTGGAGGCAGATGCGGTTGGGCAGGCCAATAATATGTTCTGGCTGCTGGTGAATGAGTTGCAGGAATGGGATGGGAGTGTGGATATGAGTGAAGTGTACCGGCAGTGGAGTGAGTGGTATGAGGGGATTGTATCAATTGAGGAGTGATTTTTTTTCAGTCATTCATTTTATCTGTTGCCGATGTTCAGTTTTGGCTTGAATAGGAAAGGAGTGTTTCAAGGTATACAGGTCTGTATATATACAGATCTGTATAGTCACAATTTGATTATTTTTATGCTTTTTTCCTTTAGCAGGATTTTTGCCTGTTGTGTAAACCCTGATCTTGAGATGAAATAGA
Organism: Methanosarcinales archaeon; assembly: GCA_030610815.1. GTDB lineage: Archaea > Halobacteriota > Methanosarcinia > Methanosarcinales > Methanocomedenaceae > Methanocomedens_A. Next base: position 833 of record JAUWRA010000129.1, on the reverse strand, counting down.
GTTTTACTGGATTAAACTCTTTTGTTTTTTCCATAAAATTCATTATATCTTTGTAATTTGTGGCTTTGTTTCTCCATTTTATTTCCACTATATGGTATGTATCGTTATCAAAACCAAGAGCGTCCAGTTCTATATTGTTTTTTATGTATCTGTTGAATTCAAACCCGAACATCTCTTTCAGCCTTTCTCTTATTTCATATTCTTTTGCGACTCCAAGCTCTGTTTTTGTCTTCAGGAGATCCTGTTCAATCTGTTTTATTCGAACCGTACTTATCCTTGTGAAATCACCACCACCAAGAAGCATGTTCTTTATTCAGAACCTGAGGATAGGGTCACATATTCTATAATTATGATCACTTTTTTCAATCAGGTCCACTTCCATCAGCCTCATGAGTGAAATATTTACTGTTGTGGCAGGCATTCTTATGGATTTGCTAATATCTGCCATAATGGCACTATCATTTTCTGAGAGGTACTCCAGCACCCGTTTAATAGTTGCCTTGCCTTTCGCTTTTTCAATGGACATGTCAAATACATATTTACAGTGATCATATATTCTTGCATTTGGTGTGAGGACTTCTTCAAATATTGTTGTTGTCAGGTCTCTTATCAGCGGTTTTTCTGAATGTGAGTACAGCCTGTCTGCAATACAGAATGTGTAGAATGGATGGCCTCTTGTAAATGTAAATATCTTGTAACTATTCAGCCCTTCTCAAATTTCACCCAACTCATTTAGTTTCTTCAGTTCTGAAACTAAAATATCCACTTATACATTATCCAAAAATGGAACAAATGGCTTTCCATTGAAAACCGCTCCAATTGCATCAATAACA
>JAUWRA010000001.1 GCA_030610815.1 Methanosarcinales archaeon | reverse complement strand
TATTGGGAGAAGTGAGCACTGGATAGTGGTTTTATTGGTATAAAAAAGTTTTATATGATGGGCTATTTGAAAGATATTACGTGGAAATCAGCAACAGACGGTTGATTTTAGATTGAAAAATATCTCTCGAACTTGTGTTTCACACCCGCACGAATCGTTCACAGTCCATCAAGTCCGGAGATGAACATCATATCAGCGTCAATCCGTGTAAATCGTGTCTGGAAAATAACTGGAAAGTGATACAGTGTCGCTTCAATCACCTGTAATTTCAATCACCTGCAATATACCCAAGACTTGCCTTTCCGTCCTCTATGGACCGTGATTCAAGTATGAACCTTACATCAAGATATTGAATTACACGGCACACTTTTTTCCAGTCAACAGTCCCCAGTCCGGCAGGCAGATGCTCGTCTTTTGTACCATGGTTATCATGCAGGTGCACATGTACAACCCTGTCAAGACATTTATCAAGGAATTCATCTACCCTTGCGTTGGTATTGGCATGCCCCCATCAAAGGTCAGCCCCAGGTTTTCAAAGCACTTGCGCTCTGTTCAAAAGTCTGTATCCGCAATATTTTCAAAATCTCCCAGATCAAACAACAAAAACCCCTCCTGCTCTGCAAACTTCTCTGCCCTGCGCGTAAAACCAGCTTTTGATATCACTGCAAAATATTCTTTTCTTTCCCCGGTATACCAGTTAACGAATCCGGATTTCTTTTGCAGATCCTCTAAAACACCAGCATCCGTCTTTTTGTTCTCCCATTTGCACTCACAAAACAGGATATCCTTTGTATTTTCATTTAAAGCAACAATATCGATTTCATAGGTATTCTTCCCATTCTCACCCCTGAACCTGCCCCACTGCCTTCCGATCTTCCCAAAAACAAAAGGGAGTTTATTTGATCTGTTCAGTTCGATTAAAAACTGCTGCGCAATATCTTCAAATGATCTACCTGTAAATGTGTTCAATTCCGCAGTTATCTTTTCCATCACACGCGAAGTGTTTCCTATCTCAAGCTCGGAATAGTTCGGGTATATGTACCTGAACCAGAATCTAAAGAAATTGTCTTTTATCAGGTAGATACTTTTTTTGCTTTTTTCCGGTTCTGTAACCGGGATCTCTTTTTTCAGGATATCCATATCGTTGATCAGGACATTAAGGTAATAGTCGATCGAAGTCGTTTTTAAGCCGGAGCTAGCGGCAATTTCAGACGATCTCGATACCCCTTTTGAGATGTTTTTTAAGATGTTGAAGTAGCTATAACTGTCTGATATCTCAGTTTTTATCAGGATCTCGGGCTCGTTGTAAAGAATGCCTGTTCCGGACAGCATCCGTTGTATGTTTGCCATGACATTCCTGCTCTCAACGTCTTCGAGGTATTTCGGAGTGCCGCCATATATCGCATATATCTCAACAAGCCTGTTCGTGGGGAACGAAGGAAACCACTCTTTTAATGCAAAAAAGTTAAAAGGCTGGAAATAAAGCTGACCGGTCCTTCTCCCGTACAGGGGGGATGCATGATCGAATATCTTGTGCATCATGCCTATTGATGAGCCTGAAACTATCAGAAACATTCCTGAATCTTTTGCATATCGGTCTATGAATTCCTGCAGCAATGAAAAAATGCCCTTGTTGATATTAAAAAACCTCTGGAATTCATCAAATATCACTATCATCTGCCTCTTCTGAGAGTGCACGAAGAGCTTTTCGAATATTTCATTCCATGAAGGTGTCCCGATGAAGCTCAATCCGAAGCTCTCATGGAACTTTCCTGAAAGCTCAAGCCTGGTATCCATATCGTTAAGCTCAGGCACAAGGAAGTAACTGTAGTTTGACCTGTTTGTTATGAATTCCTGAATGAGCCTTGTTTTCCCAAGCCGCCGCCGCCCGACAACTGAAATGAACCTGAAGTCCTGTTTATTGTACTCCTCTTCAAGATACTTCAGTTCATCTTTTCTGTTGATGAACTCAGATTTTATTGCCATAACAATTATTGTGTACACAATAATATTTAAAGAATTCGCAATTAGATGAAGCGGGTGGTTTGATTTTTTAAAACTCCCTAATGGCAGATAGGTCTTAGTCCTGCCGCCCTCGACCTTTTCGCTCTCCCACTGCGAGGGAAGGGACTTAACAGTTGAACCGTTGGGACCGGGACACATCCTCCGTACTCAGATGCGGGTTAAGGATAGTAACAAACCTGTACCTGGATATCTGCCACACGTGCCCGAATCGTGTACAGTACATCAGTTCAGAAAATGAACATAAAATCAGCATCAATCCATGTAAATCGTGTCTGAAAAATAACTGGAAAATGATACAGTGTCGTTTCAATTGCCTGAAATTTCACCCATAATTTCAATCACCTGCAATATACCCAAGACTTGTCTTTCCCTCCTCTATGGACCGTGATTCAAGTATAAACCTCACATCAAGATATTGAATCGCACGGCACACTTTTTTCCAGTCAACAGTCCCCTGCCCGGCAGGCAGATGCTCGTCTTTTTTACCATGGTTATCATGCAGGTGCACATGTACAACCTTGTCAAGACATTTATCAAGGAATTCATCTACCCTTGCATTGGTATTGGCATGCCCCACATCAAAGGTCAGCCCCAGGTTATCACGGTCAACCGACTCTATCATACCCAGCATTTCCTCTGCCTGCCTGCCAAATATAAAATCCATGTTGACCATATTCTCCACACCAATGGTCACATCATATTCGGCTGCAAGATCGCACAACCTCTGCAGACCCTCTATGTTGCGGTCCCACGCAAGGTCAGGCATCTGCATACCCAAAGGTGAAAGATGTCCCGGATGTACCACTGCCAGGCGTGAAAAAGGTGCCGACAACCCGATTATTTCCGTCATCTGGTGAATGGTTTCGTCCCATATGTTCTCATTCAGGCTTGCAAGGTTAAGGTCTGAGAAAGGAAGGTGGATCGTAAGGGTAAGATCTGTGGTCTCAATGACATTTGATATTTTTTCCAGGTTATCACCAAGAAGTGTCTGGTTCCCCTCGCAGACGATTTCCCACCCTGAAAAACCCATATCTTCAAGTTCAAAGGCATAATCAAACGGGTCATCCACAACTGACCTACAGGAAAAACCAATCTTACCTGGCGAAATTCCGGAACTCATGTTACCTGCCCGGGCTCACGGAAATAAGTGTTCCGTTATGGCGCCCGGCAGCAGCTTCATTGATGTTCCCAGGCTCCCTGCCGTCGATAACAAAGGTCTTGATCCCGCACCGCTGGATGATCTTGGCTGCCAGCGGGTCCAGGGGCGAGTTGGAACCTGCGCTCATGTCTGTCTTCATTACAATATCAACCAGCCGGGAAGGTGTCATTGAGGAGATCTTTTCTGCTTTGCTGTCAAGGTTGGGATCGGCAGTATATACCCCGTCCACTGAAGTGGCATTGATGAGCAGGTCAGCCCCCACATATTCGGCCATTACAGCCGATACCGCATCAGTTGTCTGTCCTGGTATCAGGCCTCCCATCACCACAATCCTGCCTGTTAGTGCCGCATTCCTGGCATCCTGGTAGCTGGTGAGGGGTACAGGATAGGCACTGTTTCCCAAGGCAACAATGAGGAGTTTTGCATTAATGCGGGTCATGTCGATACCGATAATGTCGCATTCCACTTCATTTGCACCCAGGTCCCTGGCAGCAGTTATGTGATCCCTGGCAATCCTGCCCCCACCGACGACAATATACGTGGTGTGTTCCTCTGCAAGTGCTTGTATACTGCTGGCATATTTCCTGATCCTTTCAGGGTCCAGATCGCTTGTAAGCACAGACCCGCCAATTGAAACCACTAATATCATTGCTATTACCTGCCCCTTCTTACGTTATCTCAGGACTTAAATCCAAATGTTTTATTCAATGTAATTTACTTTTTACCTTCTCGTAGAAACCGTCGGAATTAATACGCACGAACCGGGCCGGTGTAGCTGCCTTTTTGATCCTGATGATGTCACTGGAAGAAATTACCTGTGAGAACTGCCCGTCCACCACCACTTCTGCTTCTTTGTCAGGCAGCAGCAGTTCCACCTTAATATTACTCTGGCCAGATACGGCCCAAGGCCTGGAAGAAAGCTTGAACGGTGCCAGGGGCACAACTACTATTGTATCTACCTTTGGGTCAACGATTGGGCCCCCTGCACTCATGGCATATGCAGTGGAACCGGTTGGTGTGGCTATGATCAAACCATCAGCCCTCAGTTCCTCAAGTTCATGTTCATCAACCCAGACCCTGTAAGCAAGCATCTTGGCAGGGTGGGCCGTGATGATAACCACTTCGTTAGTAGCTGGTGGAAGTTTCATGTCATTGATCCATATATCCATCCGAAACCTCTCATCCACTTCAAATCCAAAAAGGACTGAATCTATGGTCCGGAGTGCATCATCAGCTTCCACATCCACAAGGAAACCCAGGGTTCCGAAGTTTACAGATATAACTGGCAGGGGGTCATCCATGTGCTGGACTGTTCTTAGCACTGTGCCGTCCCCGCCGATGGTTATCACCATCTGCACACCAAACTCGCGCATCCGGGCCACAGGAACGCCTTCAATGCCCAGTTCACTTGCAGTACCCGGGTCAACATAGATGTCCAGCTTTTCTTTGAAATGTTCAATAATACCCCTTGCTATTTCTACAGCACCTGGCTTATCGCAGCGTGAGACCACTCCTACTTTTGTTATCATTTATTTCCCCTTTAAACACTTCCGGTTTGAGATAATAAAAGTAGTATAATCTGTTACAGTATTATAACCCTACTGTTGTGAGTGCAAAAAATTGCTTCGTGACATTAGCAGTTACTTGAACCTGAATTTCGACCTCTTAAGTAACTATGTCATTTGAAAGAACAATTGTGAGTGGTGGGAATAAGTATTGACGCCTTGTAGAATCAAGATGGGAGAATGAAAAAAATACGATCCGGAATACACGCAATTGTATCCAATTCGATAATTATTCTTGCTCCATCTCACTCCAGATGCGTAAAAACCGCTGCAGTGCCGTGAAGTGGGACATGATTGCAATCACCACGATAACCCAGCCCAGCAGTTGCATAGAATATATCTCGAAAGGGTAAACAACATTTGCGGCAGTGACCATGATTATAAGTGCCAGCCGGTCCGCCCGTCCCATGATACCGCCGTAATCCCGGCCTACTCCTACAGCCTGGGCCTGGGTGCCCATGTAGCTGGTTATCAGCACTCCTGTGATGGCGGCCGCTCCAATCATCCAGTGGGCATATCCGGCAAAGAATATGCCGCAAATGATGAAGGTATCGGCATACCTGTCAATGACATGGTCCAGCAGGTCGCCCCGGTCCGACTGGATGTTCTTCTGGCGTGCCATCACGCCGTCCAAGGCGTCTGTGAATGAATTCAGTATAACAAATACCAGGGCAGCGGCCAGGTACAACCGGTTGTCCGGGGAATAATAGTAGGATACACCTGACATCAGTGCAAATATGAGCGAGAGCATAGAGACATTGTTTGGGGTCAGTCCCATGCGGGAAAGGGCTGAGGCTGAAGGTTCCAGGATAAAACTAATATACGGCCTGTAGGTGTTGAGGGTCATCAGAACACCTCCTCGCTCCAGTCGAACCGACCGGGCAGATACCTTTCCACCTGCTCAAAGTTACCTGCCGACAGGTGCCCGATTATCGAATCCACCAGGATGGCAGCATCTTCGGGTGAGGATGTGGTGGTCTCTACTTCATAGACCCTGTCGTGCTTCAGGGTGGTTTCAACCAGTATTACATCCAGTGCTTCAGCTTCCATATTTTCCCTTACCTTTTCCTTGAAATATGCCCTCTCCTCAAGCCTATGGGCCAGTACGCCGGGTCTGGTCCGCAGCACAATGACCGCATCGCTCCCTTCCAGATAGTGGGATAAGTGTCCTTCAATGATTATTGTTACGGTCTCACCTTTTACCAGTTCATCCAGGCGTCCCTGGAGTGCTTCCATATCTGCCACCAGGGAACCGCGCAGTTCATCCCTTCCGGTATGCAGTCCTTCATCAGTTATCATCCGGTTAATATCTATGATCCTGTACTTCTTACCCAGGATGTGGGATATGGTGGTCTTACCAGTGCCGGGAGTACCTGTCAATGCGATTATCATGTGGAGTACCTGTCAATACAATTATCATGTGGAGTACCTGTCAATACGATTATCATGTGAAGTACCCGTTAATGCAATTATAGTCAAAAACCAAACAATTTAGACTATCTTTGCGGACTTCGCGCTCTTTGCGGTGACCAAAATCATACACCGCAAAGAGCGCAAAGTGTTCGGATAGATGTCAAAGATATTATGTTCTTGATATTATAATTGTAATATTCGTGTAAGTGCGTCCACAAGCCTGATATTCTGGGTAGGGGTGCCTACAGTTATCCTTATCAGGCTCCCCCCCGCATCCCTGAATGATGTGCAGTCACGTACGATGATGCCCTCTTCCAACAACGCCTCTGTGACCTCTTTGCTCTTGTTTGGAGATACATCGATCATAATGAAGTTCGCTTCAGAAGGGTATACCCTGCAATGACCAGATAATCCATCATTTAAAAACTGCCTGCCTGTTAGCACATTCTCAATAGTCCTTTTCCTGTAATCAGTGTCCTGCAGGGCTGCCAGTCCTGCTGCCACAGATATCCTGCTTATGGCAAATGGGGTGGTCACCGTCATATATTCCCTGGTTATCCACTGCGGTACCACGGCGTAACCAACCCTTAGACCTGCAAGTCCCATAGCCTTGGACATGGTACGGCCCACGATGAGATTATCATATTCTGTTACCAGGCCAGTAAGGCTCCTGTCTGCAAACTCCACATAGGCCTCGTCAAGGAACACCAGTGCCCGGGTGGATTCTACGATCTTCCTGACATCGGCTTCCGGTACAGTATTGCCTGATGGGTTATTGGGTGAGACAAGGTAGATAAAACGTGTAGAATCGCTGAGTGCTAAGATCACTGAGTCAGTATCCACGCTGTAATCGGGCAGACGTTTCACATAGACCGGCACCCCGCCTGCCGACCTGACAGCGATCTCGAAGTATGAGAACGTGGGGGTGGGAATAATAACATCAGTACCGGGCTGCACGAAGAGTCGCATCAGTGTATCTACCACACCGTCCATACCTGCACCAAGGACCACATTATCTTCCGGATAACCCACATAGTCTGCCAGGGCACACCTGAGTTCGGCAGCGTCTACCGAAGGGTACACGCTTATAGTATCAGCCATGTTACGCACTGCTTCTACTGCCATGGGCGAGGGACCCAGCGGGTTCTCATTCGAGCCCAGTTTGATGATATTACCAGATTCAATACCATAGCCGGCAGCTACCTCCTCAGTGGATCTGCCTGGTACGTACTCCTTTATTCCCTTGATGGAGCCCTTTATGAATTCCTTAGCATGCGTCATTCTGCCCTCACAATGCCCTGCGCCACAACGTCTACCACTCTATCTATCTGCTCCTGTGTTATCACGAGGGGCGGCACGAATCGCAGTACAGAGTCTGACGTACAGTTAAGCAGCACACCGTTCTCCATTGCATAGTCAACAACGGGCCCGCATTTGACTGCCAGTTCCACACCTACCATCAATCCCTTTCCCCTGATCTCCCTGACAGCTTCCAATTCAAGTTTTTCAAGTTTATCTACCAGGTAGCGTCCCATCCGGGCCGACCTGTCTACCAGTCCCTCATCTTCTATTACTTTAAGTGATGCCAGGGCAGCCGCACATAACAGGGGCCCGCCGCCAAAGGTGGCTGCATGGTCACCTTTTTGCATCTTAGAAGCGGTCTCCTCCCTTGCCAGCAGTGCACCAATGGGCAATCCACCTGCCATTGCCTTGGCCATTGTCATGATATCGGGCACTACACCTGAGTGTTCACGTGCGAACCATTTTCCGGTCCGGCCCATGCCGGTCTGTACCTCGTCAAATATGAGCAGTACACCAGCATCGTCGCAGATATCCCTTGCCGCTTGCAGGTAACCGTTATCGGGAACGCGGATACCTCCTTCACCCTGGATAGGTTCCAGTATAAGGGCGGCCGTGTCGTTGTTCACGGCACCTTTCATTGCCTCCACATCGTTGTAGGGTACAAACACCACCTTCTGGATGAGAGGCTGGAACGGCTCCCTGTACTGCGGTTTGTGGGTCACGCTCAGCGCACCCATGGTCCTGCCGTGGAAACTGTGTTCAGCAGCCACAAAATCGGTTCGTCCGGTGGCCCTGCGGGCAAGTTTTAACGCACCTTCTACAGCTTCTGTTCCAGAATTGCAGAAAAACACACGGTCCATGCCTGTCCTGGGTACAAGCCTGGCTGCCAGTTCGGCTTGCTGGCGGGTATAATATAAGTTCGAAACATGAATTAGTTCTGACACCTGCCTGCTAACCGCTTCCACTATGGCCGGATGACAGTGGCCGATATTGTTGACCGCGATCCCTGCAACACAATCTATATATTCCTTACCCTGGCTGTCCCGGACCAATGCACCCTGTCCGCTGGTAATGGCTATGGGTTGGCGGGTATAGTTCTGGAAGACATACTTTGAATCCTTTTCAATGATATCCTGATATAAATTTTTCATAGGCTCTTCGTATCAGTGATATAAGTTTTACGTGATAAAATCTTTGATGGGACCCGGTTGGGAAAATAAACAGCAGGACGCTAAACCAGGTTTTCCACGCTTTCGGCAGCTTTTTTCAACTCAGTTAAAATAAGACCCAAGCCCCCTTCTTTGCTGGCAAGTACTACAATCAGGGCATTAGGACCGGCAGAATAGGTGATCAGGCTGTTCTCATCGGTTTCCACAATAATTGAATTAGGCGCTTCATTGCTGAGTCTCTTTGTAGTGGACTCAGCAGACATATGAAGTGTGGCTGCCAGGGCTGCAAAGGCTTCACAGTCAGAATCCTGGGTGGCCCTGGATACCATTAACAGTCCGTGGCGGGAGATGATGGCAGATAGCTTGATATCACCCAATGATTCCAGCTGGATTAAAATTTCTTCAAGCTTTTCCTTTAATGTTGCCATATTACATCCCACGTTTCCCAACTGCACTTATGGCTGTGTTCAAAATGAAAATAAAATAGATTACAGTGATCTGGAATATAGTGAGAGATATTTTCATAATAAGGATCATATCATCTCCTGGTGTGGGATTGATCAAATATTCAATTACTGCTGCAATAAAGAAAAATATCGAGCCGACAAACATCATATTAAAAGCTTTAATGATCTGGCCATATTCAAGGAACAACCTGGACCGTATGACATCAGGATCTATTTTTCTCATAGTGGAAGCTATCAAGAAAAAGATTACCACGATCAACAGCCTGACAATGAAATCAATTGCATCGAAAATAAAAAAGATATTATCCATTCATTTTTCCCCTTATCTGAACCGACACTCTTGTTCAATATTGCTCTTTATCTATCGTTCAATGCTATATATTTTACTTTATTCTACACAGGGAAATTACTTTGTAAATTATGATTTTTTACACAAACATGCCTTCCGAAACTGTACTTGAGCTATTTTTATTGAGCAGGACCTTTGATATGGCATTTTCCATGTCTTCAACCTCAATTTGTTCCTTCTCTTTTCGAATGGCAAACATCCCTGCCTCTGTTGCAATAGCCTTTAATTCAGAGCCGTTGGCCCCATCAGCGATCTTAGCCAGGTAATTAAAGTCAATAGTCTTCGAAAGCGTCATATTCCGTGTATGTATACCCAGGATCTTTGCTCTGGCTTCCTGGTCTGGCATAGAGACTTCTATGAACCTATCGAACCTTCCCGGACGTAACAGTGCATGGTCAAGGATATCCATCCTGTTCGTGGCTGCCAGCAGCCTTACCTCGCCCCTGGGATTGAAACCATCCATCTCGGACAGTAACTGTATCAAGGTACGCTGTACCTCCCTGTCACCGGCCGTGGCGCCATCATATCGTTTGGCCCCGATAGAATCCAGTTCGTCAATGAAAATGATGCTGGGTGCCTTATCATGGGCAAGTTTGAACAATTCCCGTACCATGCGCGCACCTTCCCCTATGTATTTCTGGACCAGTTCGGAACCAACGATACGCAGGAAAGTGGCACTTGTATGATTTGCCACTGCCTTTGCAAGCATGGTCTTCCCTGTCCCGGGAGGACCGTAAAGCAATACACCATTGGGTGGGTCAATCCCTATCTTTGTAAAGGCTTCGGGTTTGGTAAGGGGCAGTTCTACAGCTTCTCTTAGTTCCCTGATCTGGTCATTAAGTCCTCCGATTTGTGTGTAATCCACATCTGGCGTTTCTATGACCTCTACACCTTTGAGAAGGGCACTTAAGGATGAAGGAAGCACTCCCACTACTGCCAGGGTTTGCTGGTTCAGGGCCACCTTGGCCCCTTGTTCCAGGTCAGACCCTTTTATAAATTTTGACAAGCCAACCACAAACTGGGGTCCGGTGCTGCTCCTTACTATTAGTTTGCCGTTTTCAAGAACTTCAACAATAGTGCCCACAATAAGAGGTGAGGTTTTCAAGCGTTCCAGTTCACTGGTAAGTGACCTTAAATCCCGTTCGAATTTTATTTTTTGGGACTCAGCATAACGTTTCTCTGATTCGATCTTATGATTTTGCTCCCTCAGGATATGATTTCTTTCTTCCAGTTGGTGCATTCTGTCAATAAGGTATCGTGAAAAATCATCATTTCTTAGTTCTGGCGGAATGTCGACAGATAATCCTTTTACACTGTCGTCTTCAATGATTCCTGTCATATTTAATCTCCGAACAATATTTAAGTTCATACGATATATAGCCTTTTCGAAGGTTGAATTATAATGCAGTGTGAAATATGCGGCGTAGAGATTATTGGATCACCAAGGAAAGTAGTTGTTGAAGGAACAGAACTTAATGTTTGCGGCAGTTGTTCCCATTATGGTAAGGCATCACAGGGTTGGACCCCTGTTCCAAGAAAGGTTGCACCCGTTGCAGTTACACCCAAACCCAAACCAGGTATAAGAAAAACCAAACGCAGATCTTTTGATGATATGGATGATGAGATCGTATCAGATTATAGCAAGATCATCCGTGAGGCCAGGGAAACAAAGGGATGGACACTGGAGGAACTCGGCCTGAATATCAAGGAAAAGGCAGCCCTGATACGCAAGATCGAGCGTTCTGAGATCAAACCTGAAGATAATTTGCGAAAGAAACTTGAACGCAGCCTGGAGATCAAACTCACTGAACGGGTCAGTCATGACACCATGGAGCATGGAACCGGGTTCCAGGGCACAACACTTGGAGATATTGTTAAAATTAAACGAAAGTAAAAGGATATAACTCAACCTTTTCTAATTATTATTGATGTATTTGCTATTTCAGGATTTCTTAAAAATCCTGGTATTCCTCATCGCTTCCGGCACCCAATTCCATTTCAGGCATTTCGTCAATGTCCCTGGCAAGTAATGAGAATGCATCATGCCTTGGGCTTACGATTATTATATGGGCTGGGGGATGGATCTTTTTTAATCTTCCAATGGCTGAACTTGCATGGTCTCCCAGGGGAACTACTGCAGCTGAATTGCAGTTTTTCCTTAGGTTGGTGTGCATTACATCCTCCAGTACTTTATCTGCCTCTTCGGGGTCCAGTTTTTTCGGGCTATCATCAAAGGATAAATGACCGTACCGGACCAGATCCCTTAGTGCCACATTTACCTTTATGCTGCTCTCAGCCCTTATTACTGCAAACGATTTCATTTTTAACACTCCCTTATAACGGATTACATTTATTGCTATATATATTTTTCAGAACAATACGAATATTTATCACAACATATTTTGTATCAAATACTTAAGTTCTTTGCTTCGTTTTGTTCACGATGTATTGACACATTCCATTGGTAACTACTGAATTGGCACTCTATTCCGTAAAATGATTCGGCAGTTCATCCTTTTCCAATATGATATTGCCGGTTTTCAGACCCTTTGCTTCTTCCGGTATCATGACCTCACTTATGGCCTTATCAGATATTATTGCACTATTACCCAGGGGGTCCTCGATAATAATGGTAATACCAAGCTCACCCAGCCTCACCTGCCGTAATGACTCAAGTATCTCATGTGCCCTTTCTATGCTCCCGGGCGGCTCATCTTCCCACCGTGTCACCATGCCCACGACATCCTCAATGCGGCACAGTACACCTTCAACATTTGATACATAGGATTCACTTGCAGGTCCGGGTTCTATATTAATTCCCAGTTCAGGGATCCTGATAGTCCCGGAAATAGAGCGTATCACCCTTATATCGAGGTCTTCGATTGATTCCACTCCCAGGGTGAACCTCATGGGCTCGCGCTGGGTTAAGATCATTGTATCAGCATACTTGAACCCACAGTCACATTGGGAGCAGGTATGCATAACATCGCCAAAAAACGGGATATTATCCGGCTGCCAGGTAATTATAATGGAGTTTTGGCACAGCGGACAGTTGGTTTTAGTAATAAAAGGTTCAGGGTCCTTATTCACTATTTGCCACCGAATATCTTGGAACGGTCGATCCTGACACCCATAGGGGCAACGATCACCTGCTCTTCCCCCACACCGGCAATATCGCCGTGGACATCCTCCACTACCTGTTTAAGTTCCTTGATAGCACGGTCGAGATTGAATTTGTCCCTTTTTAACAAAGAAATGTCAACGAGAAGCAGATTGCCATCATAGACTTCCTTTTTAAGGTCAGGTAATTCATTCAAATTATTAAGCTCTGCAATGCGGATATACATCTCTGCCGGTTCGTTCTCAATTACCTCTTCATAATCACTGAGATCAAGATCCACATATTCGTCAACATTGGATTTGGACTTCGCTGCGCCCTTAAATAGTTCTTTGAGTGCTACCATTAATATTCACCCTTATAATAATCTAAACAGGATAACCTAACTAACTTATACGATTGCCATTACATATATGTTTTTGTTTTCCTGCAACTGAAAGCATCATATTGAACCCCTGTCACAGTTCGATCTTCCATATCCTGTCACCCACATAATGTATTGTCTTGATAACCTTTCCACTATCCCCGATCATCTGTTCACCGGACACCAGCGCCCTGCCAATGGCCAGGGGTTTACCATGCGTCTGCTCAACAATTATGACCAGATCCCCTTCTTCAATACCAGGATCGGCAGAGACAATGCCCGGGCGCATGATATCCGCACCTTTGGCAATAAATGAAACGGCACCTGCATCTACTATTACCAGCCTTTTTTGAGGTTGGAGTTCCAATGCGCCCTGGACAGTAAAGAATGGCTCACCATCTGTAATGAAAAAGAGCGGTTTTCCATCCACAAGTATCAGTTTTTGATCCTCTGCCTGGGCTAACTCAATGCGCTTATTTCCAATAACAGTGTCGGCATCCTCAAGAATATTCCTGATCGTATTGATCATTTCTTTTTGCTGGCTTTTCCGGAGTTGATGCCTGGGTTTTGCTTTCATGTATCGTATTCCTAATTATTCGATAGAAATCCTCGATAGAAATCCTCGATAGAAGTCTTCGATAGAAATCCTCAATAGAAATCTTCGATATAAATCTTCGATATAAATCTTCGATAGAAGTCTTCATTAGAAGTCTTCGATAATTTTAAGTAGGCGTATAACTACTTTGAAGCACTATTCATAGTTTGGCATTTAATCTTTTGCAATGCTATTGGAAATGGTTACATTATCCGCATTTACCAATGAAAATGGTATGTCACTTGTATGTAAAAGAAATACGCAATTAAAACACGAGATAGATAAATAAAGTATAACTCAGATTATAATACCTGGAGCAAAAAATATGGGTAAAAGACCTCTCGACATTCTAAATAATACACTGGGCAAGCCTGTCATTATTAAATTAAAAGGTGAACGCATTTTCAGGGGTACACTTGAAGGTTATGACATTCACATGAACCTGGTACTGGACGATGCAAAAGAATTATCAGACAGCGAAAATGAAAAAACACTGGGTACAGTGGTGATCAGGGGTGACAATGTGGTATATATCTCACCATAGGCCGGTGTGATCTCCACAATATATATTTACTCTGGACACATAGGGAATTGCCCTTGAGTAGTAATTATCATACAGTCATAATCAAGAATTATAATCATAAAAGGTAGAATAATATGTCGAAAGGTACTCCATCAATGGGAAAGAGGCAGAAGCGCCTCCATATCAAGTGCAGGCGTTGCGGCAGAGTTTCATTGAATATTCATAAGAAGGTTTGTGTTGCATGCGGATTCAAAAAAACAACTCGTATGAGAAGTTATAAATGGCAGAGAAAATCAGGATTAAATGGCGACTGAACTTTACATTGTCTAATTACATTATTAACAATCAAATTATCAGGTGAACCTTATTGCGTGAATCCTGTGGAATTGTCGGTCTCGCATTAAATGATAGGGAATCGGATAACGCTGCATTACCGATCTATTATGCATTATATGCCCTGCAGCATAGGGGCCAGGAATCCACAGGTATTACGGTTCATGATGGCAAAAGTGCCGGGACCCTCAAAGGTATGGGGCTTGTGCCTGATGTTTTTAAGAAGTATAACCTTAGCGACCTGAAAGGTTTTGTGGGCATCGGGCATGTAAGGTATTCTACAACCGGTGATTCCACTATAGAGAACAGCCAGCCATTGATAGTGAATTTCATGGACCGGACCATTGCCATAGCCCATAATGGTAATCTGGTCAATAGTGCGGACCTTATATCAGAGTTCGAGGCTGAAGGCCAGGTATTCCTCACTTCATCGGATACTGAGGTCATAGCCCGCCTGCTGGTCAAGGAACTTCTTAAAACTGATATTCTGGGTGCGGTCGAGGAAGTCATGAGGAGACTGGTGGGTTCATACAGCCTTACCATCCTTGTGGATGATACGTTAGTGGTCGTAAGGGACCCACTTGGTTTCAAACCATTATGCCTGGGTGAGTTGGATGGGGGATATGTGGTCACATCTGAAAGTGCTGCTATTGATACCATCGGCGGTAAGCTTATTCGTGATGTACGGCCCGGAGAGGTCCTGGTATTCAAGGATGGCAGATATTCCAGCCACCATTTGTTCAAGGCAAAGAACACTGCCCATTGTGTGTTCGAATACATCTATTTTGCCCGCGCTGATTCTATTATTGACGGGCAGCTTGTCTACCAGACCAGGATCCGCATTGGTGAGAGGCTGCTGGATGAACATGCCATTGATGCCGATATTATTTCACCAATCCCGGATAGCGGTATAACTTTCGCCATCGGGTACAGTAAAAAATCGGGTATTGATTATATAGAAGGCCTGATGAAGAACAGGTATATTGGCAGGACCTTTATCATGCCGGACCAGAAAATGCGGGAGACTGCGGTCAGGCTGAAGCTCAATACCATCAGGCAGAATCTTGAAGGTAAGAAGGTTATCCTGATGGATGACAGCATTGTCAGGGGTACAACTTCCCGGCGTATTGTGGATATGGTGCGCAAGGCAGGTGCCGAGGAAGTGCATATGCGTATAGGCAGCCCGCCTATTATGTCACCCTGTTATCTCGGTATCGATATGGCAACCAGGGATGAACTGGTAGCGGCCCATAAGACCGTGGCAGGTGTGGAAGCGGTCATCAATGCTGACAGCCTGGGATATGTGAGCGTGGAAGGACTGGTAGAAGCTGTCGGAATCCCCGCGGATGACCTGTGCCTTGGCTGCCTGACAGGAGTGTATCCGGTGGAGATACCGGGTGAAGAATGCAAGAGGCGCCAGTTGACCCTCAACCAATTTTAAGGACGATATTTTTCATACCTTTGCCTTTTGGAACATGTAACCACCCAGACCTATGGTGGTAGCAGCAAATAGGAATAAAACTGCAATGCATATATGTATCGGAATCTCGGTCTCGGTCTCGCCCATCAACGTATATCGCAGCGCCATGATACCGTATGTAAGCGGGTCAAGGTAGACCAGCGTTTTCAGCCACGAAGGCAGGTCACCTATCCTGAAAAATGCACCGCTTAGCAGCAGTACAGGCATGGTAATGAAGGTCATTATCATCTGGAACCCTTCATGGCTCTCGATCTGTGAGGCCAGGGCAATGCCCAACCCAATAAAACCAAGTCCTATGAGAAGCATCACACCCACACTGGCAGCCATCCCAAGATAGGACTGGTATTCTACCCCGATGACAAATGCAATTAGCATGATCAATGTGCCCTGGATCATAGCCGTGGTCACACCTCCCAGTGCCTTTCCCAGTGCCACAAAGAACCTGGGCACCGGGGCAATGAGTATTTCCTTTAAGAATCCGAATTCCCTGTCCCAGATGATACTGACACCTCCTATAAGTGATGAGAACAGGATGGTCATACCGATGATACCGGGAGCTAAAAAACCGATGTTAGTCTGTCCGCCGCTGCGCATCTCAAATGATGAATTGAATGCTGTACCTAGGATTACCAGGAAGAACATGGGTGTGGCCAGGGAGCCAATGATCCTGCTCTTTGACCTCTTGAACCTTAGCATTTCACGGAGCCACATGGTATATACTGTGTTCAGGGCAATGACGATATTTTCAGAAAAACCTGACGCATGGTTTGCCATATCAGCGCCTCCTTGCCTGGAGATTATAGGTTATCCTGTCAACGCTGCTGGTCTCTTCTTCCCTGATGGCCCTGCCTGTGTAGGATAGGAAGACATCGTCCAGTGTGGGGCGGTGCAGGTCTACGGACAGGACGTTGATACTGGCATCGGATGCGATCTTCAGGACATGGGGTATCTGGCCCGCCCCGTCCTTGATAGCAATAAAGATGCTGCTGTCCTTTTGCTGGACACTTCCGGCAGAACCGTTCTTGTTGTAAAGGTCAAGCAGTCTTGAAGCAAGCTCCCGGGTTTCCACGGTTAGTATTATTACGTCCCCGCCAAGTGCATTCTTCAGGTTCTCTGGCGTGTCCAGGGCTTTTACCTGGCCGAAGTCGATTATGGCTATGCGGTTGCACAGGTGGTCGGCCTCTTCCATGTAGTGTGTTGTCAGCAGGATGGTGACGTTTTTTTCCTTGTTCAGTTGCCGTATGTAGTCCCATATATGGTTGCGGGTCTGGGGATCAAGTCCGAGGGTGGGTTCATCAAGGAACAGTACTTTTGGGTGGTGCATGAGTCCCCTGGCAATTTCCAGGCGTCTCATCATCCCGCCGCTGTATGTCTTTACGATCACATCGGCTTTGTCAACGAGTTCGACCAGTTCCAGTACGTCTGCGATCCTTTGTTTTCGCAGTTGTTTTGGCAGGCCGTACAGCCGCCCGTGGAGGTCCAGGTTTTCCTTGCCTGTGAGCCTGTCGTCAAGGGTGGTACCCTGGAACACCATACCGATATTTTTCCTGACCTCTGAAGGCTGTTTGGTGATGTCGGCTCCCCATACTTTTGCACTGCCGTTGCTTGGTGTTATCATGGTGGAGAGCATGTTGATGAGTGTGGTCTTGCCTGCGCCGTTTGGTCCTAACAGGCCGAATAGTTCTCCATAGTTTATCCGGATATTGATGTTGTCTACTGCCACTATGTCATCAAATCTGCGGGTCAGGTTGAATGTCTCAATAGCGGGTGTGTTCATGAGAGGTACATTTCTTTGTTAGTATTTAATGTTGAAGATATTGAGGTGTAGGTGTTATCCGGATGTGTGAGTAAATATTGATGTGGCTGTCGGGATTGGTGTATGGTTGTGTTCTGGGTGCAACGGGATTGGGGTTGAGTGCTGGGCGAGTGCTTTTTATGCGCAGGAGGGGGTGGAACCGGATGCGTGGCCCGGGGTGTTCAGGGAGAGTGGGGGTGGGCTGCCCTGGAGAATATAGTTACTTTGAAGAGAGGGGGTGAAATCGCTATACGCAGGTGTGATATATTGTATAGAGTATATCGTGACTACTACCAATTACCTTAATCACCATTTATCGTTTCAACTATTTCCCTAAAACTTTCAAGTCCGGCTTCCACATTTTCAATAATCTCATTTGCCAGAATATCAGGGTCCGGCAAGTTATCCAAATCAGCCAGGCTTTCATCTTTCACCCAGAAAATGTCAAGATTTGTTTTATCTCGTGAAACTATTTCCCCATAAGAGAATTTTCTCCAGCGTCCATTAGGATTATCTTCTGACCATGTTTCGGTTCTCACATGTCTGTTTTCAGGATTATAACAGCTAATAAAATCCTTTAGGTCTTCAAATTTCATGGGGTTCTTTTTCAGTGTGAAATGAACATTGGTACGGAAATCATAAATCCATACCTCTTTTGTCCAGGGTTCTTTACTTGCTGGCTTATTGTCAAAGAACAGCACATTTGCTTTTACACCTTGCTTATAAAAAATACCTGTCGGAAGCCGTAAAATTGTATGCAGATCTGTTGTTTCAAGTATGTTTTTACGAACTGTCTCCCCGGCACCTCCTTCAAACAGTACATTATCAGGCAGAACAACTGTAGCACGCCCGTCTGATTTCAGGAGAGTATGGATATGCTGTAAAAAGTTCAACTGTTTGTTAGAAGTAGTTGCCCAGAAATCCTGGCGATTGTAAACAAGGTCTTCCTTTTCCTGTTTCCCTTCTTCATTGGTAAAAGTCATGCTGCTTTTTTTACCGAAAGGAGGATTAGTCAGCACGTAATCATAACGGTCGCCCGGATCGGATATGAGTGAATCCACTGATGATATGTAAGATTCACCATCAATCTCGCCAATGTTATGAAGGAACATATTCATGAGGCACATTCTTCTTGCGCTTGCAACAATCTCATTTCCTGAAAATGTCCTGTCTTTGAGAAATTCCTTTTGCTCTTTATCCAAACTGTAATTTTCCGGATTGCTGATAAAATCATACGATGCAAGGAAAAAGCCCCCTGTTCCACATGCGGGATCGCAGATCGTTTTTTCAGGTTCTGGATGAATGCATTCAACCATTGCCATGATTAGCACACGGGGAGTAAAATACTGACCTGCTCCACTTTTCACGTCCTCGGCATTTTTTTCCAGCAGACCTTCATAGATTTTCCCTTTAAGGTCAGTACCCATCATGCTCCAGTTTTCTTTATCGATCATGCCTATGATGCGATAGAGCTTGGCAGGGTCCTGTATTTTGTTCTGAGATTTTGTAAATATCTGTCCGAGGATGCCCCTGGCCTTACTTAATTCACGGAGCAGTTCTGTATAATGGGATTCCAGTTCAGCGCCTTTTTTTGATACCAGGCTTTCCCAGTTGTATTTTTCCGGAATAGGGAGTTTACGGTCATACGGAGGTCTTGAATATTCATCTGCCATTTTCAGAAAAAGCAGGTATGTCAACTGTTCCAGATAGTCGCCGTAGCCGACACCATCATCCCGGAGTGTGTGTGCGAAACTCCATACTTTTGATACTATGGGTCCTGTGTTGGTCATTATTTATCCATTTTTTTCATGTTCTTTTTGATGCAGCACTGATCGGTGACGGAAAATTGTGATTATGCGGCATACATTACTTTCCCGCTTTTGGCATATTCAACAACGAGGGAAGTTCCGTGCTCAAATTCTTCTGAAGTCAGGGTGACAATATCAAGAGGCATCATGAAATTCTTAAGAGTCATTATTTCAGCGTCTTTAGTTAATCTTGCTCTTTCAAAAATGTCTTTGCCGCGAAAATCGTCTGATATAATTAGAATATCAACATCGCTTTCCTCTGTGGTTGTTCCTTTGACCTGTGATCCAAATAAAATTATCTTTGAGACTTTCAATCCTTTTTCTTTCAGACATTTTTCAAAGAATCTGACAGCATCAGTTACTTTTCTTTTAACCATCGTAATAACTCCTTGCTTTTCCAAAGTATTTCATTTGTTTTTTCTTTGTTATAATCTTCCAGCATTTTCTGAAGGTTATCTGGATATCGAGTCAGGACACTTACTCTGTTCAGGGTGAAAACAAAATCATACATATCTTCCGGAAGGTCAGGATCAATAAATTCAAGTAGATATAATAGATTGTGGGTTCTGGGTGGAGCATCCTTGAATTTCCGAATATATAGTCCTTTGAGAACCTTTTCTATGGATAAATGACACATGAATACGGAATAAAAATACCTCTCTCCGCTGAACATGAATTCGGCGGTATCCATGTCATAATCAGCTTGCTTAAACCACTCATCTTTATCCATGAGTTTTTCTCCTTGTTGATTTATTGTTGTTTTCCTTTATCTGCTTTTCTTGGCGTATCCTCTCCAGCAGTTTCTCAGCAGGCTCCCAGTCAGGGGAGCTGCGGGCTTCTTCCAGCTCTTTTTCGTTAAGCAGTTTTCCTTCAAAGGCTTTTTTTAAGATGCTCTGACGCAGGGCTTCTGCTTTTTGCAGGGATTCTGCTATTGTTGCTTCTAGTTTATCGCAGATTGAGAGGCGGCGCCCAACCTCAACAACGATGCGGCGCTGCTCGGCTAGGGGAGGGAAGGGGAGTAACGTTTGTCGAATATAATTTGTGGGAACTCTTAACTGTCCAGCAGAACCAGTCATATTCCTCTGAGCACCATTCCTGAAGGTTTTCTGTACCAAATAAAAAAATAAATATTTTTTGATAAATTGATCCCCATATAATCTAATAACATGGAACTCAGTGGAACCAAATCCAATTCCATTTTTTAGTTTATCTACGATAGCAATTTTTCCATTTTCCATACAGGGAGTTATTTTAGCAAAAATAATATCTCCATCTATGAAAGATGTATAACCCTTTTTTACTTCAATGTATTTTTTATTGATAGATAAATCAAATATTCCAGTTTGCTCTTCAACAACTCTCATTGGTAAAAAGGATACTTCCATATTATCTGAATAATCGTTGTATGGCAACTTTGGATTAATTTCGGCGATATTTTCCAACCTCCCAAAAATCCACCCCTCCGGCAGCTCTGACAATTCACTCGTATCCGCCGCCGCAGGCTCTTTGTATTTACCTTTGCCATTCCACTTCTTGCGCCGCTCCTCCAGTATGCGCGCCAGCAACACATCCGCAGGCTCATAGTCGCACCCCTCCGCATGCGCAAGTTCAGCCTCGGTGGGCACAAGTTTTCCCTCGCAGGCGTTTTTGAGGACAGCCTGGCGGTATATTTTAAGCTGCTCCTGCGCTTTTTTAAAGTTATCTATGCCGTTGTCCAGATCGCTGAAAAGCTGTTCGATTTTGGAGACTATGGCTTGTTGTTCGAAAATTGGGGGGAGAGGGATGGGAAGAATTCTTAAATTCCCTAAAGGAATAAATTTTTGAGTTGTACCTTTCAAAAACTCATTTTTTACCAATATTGTATTAAATGCAGAACTTGCTAACCACAACTTTAAATATTGTGAAATAATTGTGGATTCATTTTTCTTGAATAACGCCACATTTTTGATGCTGAAAATACGCTCTGTTTGAACAACCACAGGATTTCCAATTGTACCGATCATTGCGAACAGTACATCCCCATTTTCCACCCCTGATCGTCTACTTATTTTTTCGTGATCATCAATACTAATGTTTTTCGAGGTCGAAAAATCTATGACGTTTTCTTTCAGATTTTTTGATGTTATTAATGGAACTCCTGCCTCAACATATTTTGGAGTATCGTGAGTGCCATCTCTAACAGATGAACAAACCTCGCTTGTAATGGCCCATACCCAGCCCTCAGATAGTTCATACAGTGCGCCCTCGTCAATCATGCCAGCCCTTCATTAATTTCTGTTTACTATGTAAAATATACTCAATCTCCTCTGGTTTTTAATCATCCGATAATCATCTGATAATCATCCGACAATATGTTAATCTGCACCTCTTTATCAAATATTAACCGCAGATGAACGCAAATAAACGCAGATGTGCCGTATAGATTGTATGGATACATGCAATTATGATGCGATTATGATGCGATTATGATGCAATTATGATGCAATTATGATGCAATATCCTGATTTAGGATTTGAGTTTATTGCTAACTTTTACCCTTTAATCATCCGATAATATGTTGATCTACCAGAACCTTCCCGTATGAGAATATTCCTTTCTACAAGTTCAGCCAATTCTCTATAAGCTGTAATTTTTGAAACACCGATTAATTCCTGATAGTCTTTATTCGTTATCTTACCCTTTTTCCTCACAAATTCAATCGCCTTTTTCTGCCTTTCATTCAGTTCATTTTCCCATCCCACTTCCTGCTTTTCCGCTTCCGACATTTTCAAATATTCCCTGCTCGGTTTGAAATTAAGATAAAAATGCGTATCAGTATAATCAACCTCAGGATAGGGGCAATTCTGCTCATCGCAAACAATTCTCATTCTCTCCATACCCGAACCAATTTTTTCCCCAAAATGAATCCTTGAAAACAAATCTGCAATCAACTGATTTCGTCTGAAAACAGTTTTCCCAAGAACGAAATTCCTGGGTTTGACCCAGATATTCTCTATCTGTATCCTATCTGGAAAAAACTTCAAAATATTATTATGTCCATGTTCGAAATAATCCTTATGCATCACAGAATTAATAACAGCTTCCCTTACCGCTTCAAACGGATATTCATATATCTCTTCCCTCTGCGGCATTCCTGTGAACCTGTAGGCGACTTTTGAATAAAGCTTAATAAAATCCATCACTTTATCCACTATCTCAAACAAGCTACCCGTTATTTCTTTCCTGTCGATTACATCAACACCGGCTTTATCCTTAAAAAGAACAACAGTAAAAACAGACCACGGGACGAATCTCTGTGGTTCTTTAGCAAAGAACAAAACTCCTGAATTATTGAAATATAGTTTTGCCTCCTGCTTCTCAGCCACATTGAGATTTACTAGAACACTCTCCCGTTTCATTGACTTTGAAAGTCCTGCGAGTTCTAAAAATCCGAGAAGTTTACTTTTATCAAAATCTTTAGGATAGTTAAACTTAGGTTCTGTTAGCTCATCAAATCTAATCTTACCTTCCGACTTGAAAAATTCAATGATCTCATCCCTACTGAGTTTTTGTGAGTTCGGTCCAACTCTGGCATAAAATCCTGAAGTGCACTTATAAGGCTTATCATCGCCTTCTCTAACTTTTATAATCAGGATGTTTTCAAACTCTTCAATTATCACTTTTATCTGAGGATCACAATTATTGGCAATATCCTGGATTTGTGATTTGAGTTTATTGCTAATGTTCACGCCCTTAATTTCTTCGTCATCGGTTATTCCGATAAATATTTTACCACCAGATGAATTTGCAAAAGCTGCAAGTTCTTTATCGATATTATTTGGAGATTCCTTAAACTCTATTTTATAACCTTCACCCTGCTGCAAAATTAATTCAAGTTCTTTTCGGTTCATGCGGCACTAACACCCCGCATCTCTCTATCAAATATTAACCGCGGATTAAAGCAGATAAACGCAGATGGATTGCTATGGAACATAGATTGCACGAATAATGCAGATGTGCGCTGATTATCCATAAAAATCTGTCTGAGCCGTGTAATCCGTCTTTTAATTCTCTGTTGTTGCACATTTTCAAATAATATCGCCAGGATTGCTGTACTTTGCGTTCTTTGCGAACTTTGCGGTGAATAAACACAATATTTTCTAGAAAAAACCTCAGACAAATGCTCTAAATTACAACCAACAAATCTGCGTTCATCTGCGTTTATCTGCGGTTTCCCAAAATCTCGATCCATTGCATCCACCAACTTCATCCACACCCATCCTCCAGGCAGTTCATACAGCGCGCCTTCCTTCATCCTGCCACCCCCTCATGGATTCGTTTCTGTTTACTATGCAAGATATGCACCAATCTCCTCAGGTTTTTAAACATCACTAATCATCCGATAATATGTTGACCTGCCAGAACCTTCCCGTATGAGAATTTTTCTACCTTATGCCAGGGGGAATTTTCTTGACAGCCTCCCCGATAACTAAAAAATTCCTTATAACTGCATTGCCTGTTTTATCATCCGTTCTGAATTTTTCAAAATCCAAACCCTCTGTGTATTTTTCTATCTTCCCGATTGCTTCAAGAATATCGTCAAGGTAAAGCCTGATATCTCTATTCTTTTTCATACTGGTATAGCCTCATTCAATATTCTATCTTTTATGCGTGGCTTCAGTGTATCTTTCATCACAAGATCAACTTTAACGCCAAGTATTTCACCCATATAATTCTCAAGTTCTATATACTTGAATAAATCAATAGTTTCAGTGAACTCAACTAAAATATCTAAATCGCTTCTTTTTTTCTGTTCGCCCCGAACATAAGAACCAAAGATTTCCAGATTTTTAACATTGAATTTATCTCTGAGGATTGCCATATTCTCTTTGAGTTTCTTCATTATACTTTCAAATTCGTTCACATTAGTTTTCTGTATCATATTGCCAGCGCCTCATTCATTTCAGTAATAACCGCATTCATACCACTCCCAAAGAGCTGGAACATCATACCACGGCCTCCGTGTGCGTCAAATGGTGTGTAGTCCAGGTCTTCCACTTCAATATGAAAACTTGTTGCAATATGTTCTTTCATCATCCTCAGCCAGTTCATCTGCTCTTCATTAAACTTTAATGCTCCGGCTTGTTTTTCAAATACCCATTTCTGGAAGTTCCTATCCACTGTTTTATCATAGGCTGTCAGTTTATCATCAATACCTGTTACCCTGCGTATAAGGGATACAAGTGCTACCAGCTCACTTTTCGGGCTTTTCCCGTTCACCTTTTCAAGTTGCTCGTATGCCTGCCATACGTGCAACGGTGCAAGCAAGGGTTTATCCATTTTCAATTTTTCAAGAATATCTTTAACCATGCTGGAAGTCAACTCTCTGAGCCTATATGGCTGATTATAAAAAATGCTGAGTGCCATTATCTCATCCTTATGCTCTTCCATATACTCAGAAAAATCATTTATAATATCTCTGGCTTTATCTGCGGCATCATCTCCCCATTCAGCTTTTGTGACTTCATCAATATTCACAGTATCAATGATCTGTTCATGAACCCTTCGGACATTTTCAATGTATCCGTTAAGTTCTCCACTAAAGCTTGAACTTGCTGTTTTGCTTAAGTTTTCCTTTGCCATCTCATGAGCTTGGGTTGTTGTTATCCCAGGATTTTCCCGCTTCAGCTCCCCAGCTTCATCTTCGATCTTATCCGGGTTATAAGCATTCAGCAGATCTTTTACAGTTTGATTAATAGTCTTGCCGTTTGCCTTTTCTTCGAATGTTTCTTTTTCCTTATCAGTAAGTTGTTTTTCCAGTCTGGTAAGGCGGCTTGCAAGAGAAGTGAACAGGTCTTCATCCTTGGCCCCCATAGTTACAGCGGCCAGTAGATCCTTCATCGGAATGGCACGTTTTCGCTCCAAAGGGCGGCTGTCGGTTTTAATTGATTTTGTAACCCCTACAGCATCCACAACAACAAAATGTGTCTTTGCTGAAAACGCCGATGGAGTAACCTTTTTCAAATCATCATAACCTAATATGCGAGTACCTCTCCCTTTCATCTGCTCAAAGTAGTTTTTGCTTTTCACATCACGCATAAAGAGCAGACATTCAAGGGGTTTAACATCAGTGCCCACAGAGATCATAGCCACAGTAACGGCAATTCTCGGATTATAAGCATTTCTGAATTGTGTGAGTATAGATTTCGGGTCTTCTTCGGTTTTATAAGTGATTTTCTTACAAAACTCATTACCCTCATTAAATTCTTCTCTGACTATCTGAATAATATCATCAGCATGACTGTCGGTTTTTGCAAAAATCAGAGTCTTTGGGACTTCATTTCTACCCGGAAATATCTCAGGCAATTTGTTTTTAAAAGCCCGGATGATATTTCTAATCTGGCTGGGATTCACAATATCTTTATCCAGATCCTTTTTGGAGTAAGATACATCTTCATCCAGTTGTTCCCACCGTTTCTTTCTGCTTAGCCTTTCGCGTTTATCCACATATTCATTGGCTTTTATAGTTGCCCCGTATTGTGAAATTTCAGTCTCAATTATGTAAACATCATATCCAACATTCACACCGTCTACCACAGCTTCCTCGTGAGAATATTCACTAACCACATTTTCATTGAAAAAACCGAATGTCCTTTTATCGGGTGTGGCAGTTAACCCAATAAGAAAAGCATCAAAATATTCAAGCACCTGTTTCCACAGATTATAGATTGAACGGTGACACTCATCTATTACAATAAAATCGAAGAATTCTATCGGTATACTTCCATCATAAACAACTGGCATCGGTTCTTTCGGATCCCATTTACTCTCATTCGGATTTGCTTCCTCTGCCCCCTCATCAAGTTCTTCGCCTTTTAAAATTGAATAAAGCCTTTGGATAGTACTGATACATACCTGGCTGTCTGGTGAAATATAGTTTGAGCGCAACCGCTGAACGTTATATAGTTCAGTAAATTTGTGGTTATCGTCTGATGGCTGATATGCCATAAATTCCTGTTCTGCCTGTTCTCCGAGGTTTCTGGTATCAACCAAAAATAATATCCGTTTTGCATCAGCAAACTTTAGTAAACGGTAGATAGATGTAATTGCTGTGTAGGTTTTACCGGAGCCTGTAGCCATCTGTATCAAAGATCGCGGCTTGTTTTCCTTGAAGGATATTTCAAGATTTTTAATTGCATTTATCTGGCAGTTTCTTAAAACGGATTCCGGAAGTTCGGGAATATCCAACACTTTTGCCCGTAATGAAGTACCCTCCTTCAGCCATTCTTTGAAAGTTTCAGGTCTATGAAAAGTAAATACAGTCCTTGAACGCGGTTTTGGATCTCTGTAATCAGTAAATCGAGTTATAGTTCCTGTACTTTCATAAACAAACGGAAGCGGGTCATTGTCAAGGTATTTAAGCTTACTTTTTGCATAAAATTCCGATTGGGGTTCATGAGAAATAAGTTTGTGTCCCTCTTCTTCTTTTTTTGCCTCTATTATTCCAACAGGTCTTCTTTCAACAAATAATACATAATCAGTAGGGCCAACATCGGTTTGATATTCACGGATGGCTATACCGATACTTTCATTCCAGTCAATTTTATCTTTATCCTGAACTGCCCATCCAGCGGCATTGAGCTGTTTATCAATATTGTCTCTTGCCTCCTGTTCAGGAAATTGATTTATAGATCCATCCATATTATTCATTTACTTGTTTATCTCAATTATTTAAGTACGTTTTCAATTTATTCATATTTTTAGAAATCTCCTTGGCATGTCGCATGACTTCAGTTTAGGCAAACCTGAGTAAGTAAGTCTTTCCTGAAAAGAGTGATGTCGCCTTGAGGCAGATGGGGCAAAGTATGGAAAGATATTGAGAAAACATTCAGCCAAAAACGAAAAGGATCTTGTAAAACAGTTAGAGAACGATTCACAAATAGATGAAGAGTGGGGAGAGCCTGTTAAGGGTCATGCAGTTGAAATGAGGCATGAGGAAGAAAGAGTAAACCTGGCAAATGTAAGAAGAACTGAAAAATCAGAAGCAACAGTCGCATAACTGTTCTTTCTTGCACTACTACAGTTGATTATTTTCATTCATTTCGTGAGTAAGTCCTCACCGAAATGAATAATCCCCACCCTATATCTTATCCTTTACTCCATCAACAACCTTCTCGAACAGCCCCTTCTCATTCTCCTTTGCAGGCTTCTCACCACTAAGTCTGGCAAACTCCCGCAAAACCTCCTTCTGCTTCTGGGATAACTTTTTAGGCACTTTCACATTCATCCTCACATGCAGGTCCCCCTGCCCGTGCCCGTGGATATAGGGCATACCCTTCCCCCTCACCCTGAAAGTAGCCCAGGTCTGTGTCCCTGCAGGAACCTTTAACTTCACCTTCTCATCCACAGTAGCCACTATAATCTCATCACCCAAAGTAGCCTGGGCAAAACTGATATCATTCTCCACCAGTATATCGTTCCCTACACGCTTAAAAGTCTTATGCGGTTTCACAAAAATATCAACGAAAAGGTCACCAGGCGGCCCGCCAGCAGTTCCATGCTCACCTTCACCAGCCACCCTCATCCTCGAATTACTTTCAATACCGGCAGGCACTTTAATCTTGATCTTCCGCTTCTTATCTACCCTGCCGCTGCCGTGACATTTAGTACATGGAACATCGACCACCTTACCCCTGCCCCTGCATGTTGGACAGGTACTTGTGGTCATGAACTGCCCGAAAGGCGTATTCTGTGCACGGGTGGTCTGGCCGCTCCCCCTGCATGTACCGCAGGTCTTGGGTTCAGTGCCCGGTTTTGCACCGCTCCCCTTGCATACCGTACAGTTCTCTGTCCTGGGTATACTTATCTCCTGCTCCATTCCGTGGAACGAATCCTCAAAGGATATGGTCATACTATATCTAAGGTCAGACCCCCTCTGCGGACCACCGCGCCTGCGACCCCTGCCGCCAAAAATAATATCAAATATACTATCCCCGAAACCACCGTCGCCACCGGAATTCCTGAACAGGTCTTCGAAGTTCGCACTCCTGAAGATATCCTCCTGGCTCCAGCGCCCATCAACTCCTGCATGCCCGAACTGGTCGTACCTGGTACGTTTCTCCTGGTCGCTAAGCACTGCGTAGGCTTCGCTGATCTCCTTGAACGTCTCTTCAGCACCAGCCTCTTTATTGCGGTCAGGATGGTACTTTAATGCCAGTTTCCTGTAGGCTTTTTTCAGTTCATCTTCTTTGACGTCCTTATTAACGCCCAGAATGTCATAGTAATCGCGCTTATCAGCCATTATTCAGTGTAATTATAAAAAAAAAGGTTAAGGAAAGGAATCAGTTATCCTTTTCCTCATCCACGACTTCATATTCGGCATCCACTACATTTTCATCAGTAGCTTCATCGGTCCCGGCTTCGGCCCCCGCTTCACCAGCCGCCTGCTGTTCCTGGGCAGCCTGTTCATATATCATGGTGCTAACGGCCTGCATCTCCTTGGTCAGGTCATCAATGGCAGACTGTATCTGGTCCTTATCATCCGTAGCAATAGCTTCCCTGGTCTTCTCTACCTTCTCGGCAATAGTATTGCGTTGTTCCTCTGTGACCTTTTCACCAAGATCGGATAAGGCGTTTTCCGTAGTATAGACAAGAGTATCTGCCTGGTTCTTGAGTTCGATAAGTTCCTTTGCTTTTTTGTCAGCCTCTTCATACTGTTCGGCATCGTTGACCTTTGACTTGATCTCGTCCTCGGAAAGTTTATGCGGTGCCGTGATTGTGATCTTCTGCTCCTTATTGGTACCAAGGTCCTTGGCTGTTACATGAATGATACCGTTGGCATCGATATCAAAAGTCACTTCGATCTGGGGAATACCCCTGGGTGCCGGTGGAATACCAACCAGTGTGAACTGTCCAAGTGTGGTGTTATCGTGGGCCATGGCGCGCTCGCCCTGCAGCACATGTATATCCACAGACGGCTGGTTGTCCGCGGCTGTGCTAAATATCTGGCTCTTTTTGGTTGGTATTGTAGTATTGCGCTCAATGAGCTTTGTGGACACACTTCCCAGGGTCTCGATACCAAGGGACAGAGGTGTAACATCCAGCAGCAGCACATCCTTGACCTCACCTTCCAGCACACCGGCCTGGATAGCAGCACCCATTGCCACGCATTCCATCGGGTCCACGCCCCGCTCGGCTTCCTTACCGACAATATCCCTTACAAACTTTTGTACCACAGGCATCCTTGTAGGCCCGCCTACTAAAATAATAGTAGCAATATCAGATGTGCTTAATCCAGCATCCTTAATTGCCTGTTCCATGGGCTGGCGGGTCTTTACAATAACTGGCATGACCAGTTCTTCCAGTTTGGACCTGGTAAGTGTCATCTCAAGGTGTTTGGGACCTGCCTGGTTGGCAGTAATAAAGGGCAGGTTGATCGAAGTCTGCATTGTAGTTGAAAGCTCAATCTTTGCCTTTTCAGCGGCTTCCCGCAGACGCTGGTTTGCTGTTTTGTCAGACCTGAGATCGATTCCCTCCTTGTTCAGGAAATCTTCGGCAATATAGTCGATCAGCAAATTGTCCATATCAGTACCACCAAGCTGTGTATCTCCCGATGTGGATTTGACCTCGAAGACACCGCCTCCAACTTCCATGAGGCTAACATCCAGTGTACCGCCGCCGAAATCATATACCAGTATTTTCTGGTCGGATTTTTTATCCAGACCATATGCCAGTGATGCGGCGGTGGGCTCGTTGATTATCCGTACCACTTCAAGTCCTGCGATCTCTCCCGCATCCTTGGTTGCCTGCCTCTGGTTATCGTTAAAATATGCAGGGACAGTAATGACAGCTTTTTCTACCGTATCACCCAGAAAAGCCTCAGCATCCTGTTTTATTTTCTGCAGGATAAAAGCCGATATATCCTGTGGAGTAAACTCTTTATCCTTGATCTTAACCTTTTCTCCGGTTCCCATCTTTCGCTTGATAGCCATTACAGTACCTTCGGGATTGGTAACGGCCTGTCTTCGTGCCGGTTCACCTACCAGTCTTTGCCCATCCTCAGTAAAAGCCACAACAGACGGGAATGCCTTTCCAGCTACACTTACTCCTTCAGCACTGGGAATTATTGTCGGCCTGCCTCCAATAAGTGCAGCAGCCGCAGAATTGCTTGTTCCCAGGTCAATTCCAATAATCTTTGCCATTCAATTCACCTCATCTTACTATAATAATTCACAAACTTGTATTATTCGCAATTATCATTATTATTTTCATTTACCGATACCCTTACCTTGGAATACCGTATCACTTTATCCTTTATCATGTATCCCTGCTGGAACTCTTCGATCACTGTATTGTAAGGGTACTCATCAGTTGGGGTCATCATCATTGCTTCATGGTAATGGGGGTCGAACTTTTTACCCACAGCATCTATGGGTTTAAGACCCCTGGATCCAAGAATATCCTTTAACTGGGTGCTGACCATCTCCATTCCTTTAACAATGGAGTCAATGTCATCAGATCCTTTTGCACTTGCCACACCCCGTTCAAGGTTCTCCATTATATCTATTAACTCTGATACCAGTTCTGCGCTGGCATATTTAATAAGTTCTGCCTTTTCCCTGTCCACTCTCTTTTTGTAATTATCGAACTCTGCCTGAAGCCGCTGTAAATGGTCCAGGTACTCTGACGCTAATCTGCCGGATTCCTCCAGTACACTAATAGGTTCTACCACTGTTATTTCTTCAGTCTCGACCATTTGCTCGTCAGAATCTTCAACAGTGTCATTCGATGATGGGCCTACCTCAAGGTCCTTATTCTTCCCCATATCAAACCTCTATGTAATACAGTGTTGATCCTTCCGTATTATTGCCTGTCTGATCTAATAATCATCTCCGATATCAGGAGCCTCAATACCATCATAGTTATCTATTCTGTGTTCGGGTTTTACATCCATCAGGCCGGTATATTTGGATGCGAACACATCATCTACCCTCAGGATCATTGCAACAGCATCGGTCGCTGATTTTATTGACTGGATCTTGACCTTCAACGGCTCGATCACACTGGTATCTTTCATATCCATGACTTCACCGGTCAGCACGTTCAGACCCACAGTATTGTTACCATTCTTATGTTCGGCCCTTAATTTTACCAGGATATCTACAGGGTCAAGGCCGGAATTTTCTGTAAGGCTCCTTGGCAGACCTTCCATTGCATCGGCAAATGCAACTACGGCCAGCTGCTCACGTCCGCTTAATGAGGAGGCATATTCCTTAAGCTGCATTGCAACCTCAATTTCAGGTGCACCGCCACCGAACATGATCTTGTCTTCGTTTAAGACCACCTTTACTACATTCAGTGCATCATCCAGCGCCCTGTCAACCTCATCTGTGATAAAATCAGCACCACTGTGGACTAATATTGTCACAGCTTTGGGATTATCGCATCCCTCAAAATAGATCATCTTGTAATTGCCAATTCCCCTCTCTTCGACCAGTTCGGCAT
This sequence comes from Methanosarcinales archaeon, assembly GCA_030610815.1. Taxonomy (GTDB): domain Archaea; phylum Halobacteriota; class Methanosarcinia; order Methanosarcinales; family Methanocomedenaceae; genus Methanocomedens_A. The sequence continues at coordinate 12,114 of JAUWRA010000001.1, read as the reverse complement.
TACCCAGGTCTTCAGGGGATACGTCCATGGCATTGGACCGGATCAGAGCACTGGTGGCACGAACGATCTTTTTCAGGTCGCCCTCCTTGACCCGCCTGATGGCCAGGATGTTATTCTTGGCAAGGTAATGCAGGGATATATCGTCAATCCCTTTTTCAGTGACCACTACATTGGCCCCGCTGGCTATCAGGCTGTCCACCTGTTCTTTTATAGTCTGGTATTCGTCACTGTATGCTTCGTCCAGTTCATCAGGGGTTGATATCTTGATCTTGGCACTCATAGTAGTTTTTTGTACCTCTATACCCACATCCAGAATCGCAATTTTTGCATTTTTTATACTTTTTGGCATATTCTTGTGGGCCCGGGCCTTATCGATCACCATACCCTTGATAAGATGTGTATCTTTTATGGAACCACCTCTCTGGTGGATGATCTGGATATTGTGCTGGATATCTACCTCTTCATCATCTGCAATGGACTGGATAGCATTTATCGTCAGATCTGCCAGGTCGTCCAGTGCCATCTCGCTGCCCTTGCCTGAAAGTGCAGTGAGTGCAACATTTCTGAGTGTTTCGGCATCTTCAGCTGTGATCTCGATCGCATTGGATTCCAGGATTTCCTGTGCCTTTTCAGCTGCAAGCCTGAAACCCTTGATGATAACTGTTGGATGAACATCAAGTTCGATCAGTTTTTCAGCCTGGCCCAGCAGTTCTCCTGCAAGGACCACGGCACTGGTAGTACCATCTCCCACTTCTTTTTCCTGGGTCTTTGATATCTCCACCATCATCATGGCTGCAGGGTGCTGGATATCAATATTCTGCAGGATAGCTGCGCCATCGTTGGTAACTGTAATATCACCCACGCTATTGACCAGCATCTTATCCATCCCTTTGGGTCCCAATGTGGTTTTCACAGCATTTGCAATTGTCCTTGCTGCCATGATATTCGCTGACTGTGCGTCCCGGCCTGTCGTCCTGCTTTTTTCCGGGTCAATAATAATTATAGGCTGACCGCCTAATCCTGCCATTGATCTTCTTCCTCCGGTAATTATGATCCCTGTAATATTAATAATATAATTAGAGCACTTGTAACTGTTTGTACTTCTATATAATAATTATGGCTTCAACCAGTATCTCCGATTATGTGTAGTTTTGAATGAAAACAATTGCCTTAACCCTTTTAGCAACTCAAATCAGTCAAATCTACACTCCATGTGAGAGTAGAGCAAGTCATACGTCAGTGGGCTATTTAAGAAGTACTATTCTCAGGGATAGATACATATACTTTAATACACAACCAAATTAGTGGAGGTTAGAGTTTTGATAGTGGACGATTTATTAAAGACCATTACAGAAGAGATTGCCGACATGGTCTCCACCAAGACCGTAATTGGAGAACATATTATCGTGGAAGGTAAGACCATCATACCAGTGACCAAGGTCTGCTTTGGTTTTGGCAGTGGTGGAGGCGAAGGCAAAAAGAAAGCAGGCGAGGAAGGTACCGGCGGTGGCGGGGGCGGTGGTGCTTCAATTCAACCCGTGGCTTTCCTTGTGGTGACGCCAGAGGATGTCCAGGTATTTAGCATCAAGGGGAAAGGTGTATTGGCCCAGCTTACCGAGATAATGCCTGAAATGATGGAAAAATGCAAATCGATGATGGAAGAGAAAAATAAGGAGAAAACTGCTGAAACCGAGACCAATTGAAACCAATCACAATTGAAATGATTTGGCTCCTGATGGGAATAGTAATAGTAATGATCATAATTGTGCTACTATTCCCTGTTACTATCCGTGCCCGATCTTCCGGGTCAGAAGGAATAATAGACGGTAGTCTTAGCATAAGCTGGTTGATACTCGCCATCCAATATAAGTTCAAGGATAAACAAACAGATATACTCATCCTGGGCCGCACGTTGATCCATCAGCAACATAAAGAAAAACCACCTGAAACCAAGGACATAAAAAAATCCGCAAAATCCCGATCCATTCCGCAAGTACAGGATTTCACTCCTCTGATAAGACCGTTAATGCGGCTTATCAGGGATTTGCTATCCATTTTTAAATTCAGGCATTTTGAACTGGATACTGTCTACGGCCTGGAGGATCCCGCCTACACAGGCATGTTGACAGGATATCTACACGCCCTGTCGGGTCAGCATAATATTTCCTTTAGACCTGATTTCACGCAGCCTGTACTGGACTGGGACCTGGACCTTGCTACGGCTTTCACTCCAATTGCGGTCGTACCGCCAATAACAAGGTTTGCTGCCAACCCCCGGGTACTGCGGTCAGGGTGGAAGATAATCCGTAGTTGATCATCCTCCTGATACGATCTTCAGGATATCAATTCGACTTGAATCCACAATATCATCTATAGGTACCGGCCTGCCGTCGACCATCACCACAACAGTTTCAGGGTTGATCCCAAGTTTGGCAAGGATATCACTATAGGCACTTCTTTCTTCTACTTCAATTGTTTTTTCAAGGACGCCTCCGGCAAGTATCTTTATCCTTACCTGCAACAGGAACTACTCCTCTTCGGGTAATTTTGCGATTTCCCCTTCTGACCCTGTCAATGACTCAAGATTATTCTTAATCAATTTTTTTTCAAGAATCTGTTTTTTCTTTTCACCTTTACGTTCCAAGTCTCTTTTTTTAAATTTTGACATAGAGGTCACCTCAGATACCCATTTAATTCAATATTTAATAACCTTAATGGTATCATCCCTTATCTCATCGAACACTAGGTCAGCCCAGTCCCGCTCCCCGAGCACAATCTCAAACTCTACTGGCGTAAGCACAGGCGCATTGAACCGTCCCCCCTCATCTATGGCAATGCGCGGACATGCCGTATTTACAAAAGCATCCACCTTGAACTGCAATAAAGCATCGGGAGTGATATTGTCCAGAGAAATAATGATATGTTCCTTACCATGCTTTTTAGCAAGTTCAGCCAGCTGCCGTGCCAGTCCCATCCTCTCCTGCCCTATCTTGGTGGATACGATTATGCCAAAGGAAGTGGCATCAAGACACCTGGCGATCACCCCGCCCCTTTGCCTCAATATCCTTTCAGGGTCCACCCACTCAACAGTGTTCAACATGGGGTCGGCCGCCAGTACTTTTCGCCTTGTTGCCACAGCCACACCCAAAGGATGGAACTTCCCGCTTCCGATATACAGATAGCTGTCGCATTTGGCCTCAGCAGCCGAAAAGTTACACCCCAGCAACTGTCCCGGATATTTGATCCTTGAATCACCGGTACCTATCACACATAACATGCCACTTGATCCCAGGATATTCCTGGCCTTGTCCAGTTGATGGACATGCTGGACAGTGGTCACAAGACCCACTGTGCCTGCATCCAGTTTAACGGCCGCCATTTCAACCACATGCCCGATATCCACCCTGGCCGGTGTTTCCATAAAAATTACATTATCCAGCCCGTCCATAAGTTCGGAATGGCCGAAATGGAACATGATATCCACAGAACCTTTAAGTACCATATCGATATCACAAGCCCCGAAACATGGGTTGCCGGATACAATCACAACAGCCCCGGTCTTGTCTTCCAGTTCCCTTGTTATGGAAAATGCCTGCCTCTTAAAGCCTTCCGGGAATTGAAGACCCACAGTCCTTGCATCTGATCGGTTGATCAGGTCAACTACCCTGTCCAGGTCAAAGTCAAATATATCAAGAAAAGATGAATTGTTCATGGCTGTGATGAATATATTATCCTAATATCTCCACACCCTCAGGACCAACATCGATCCTTACCAGGGTCTTCACAGGCAAACCCGCCTGTCTGAGCCGCTTTGCGCCATCTCCCCGCTCGATAACCACGACGGTATCCACGATAATTCCACCCGCTATCCCCACAGCCTGCCAAACAGCTTCCAGCGTCCCACCTGTGCTGACCACATCATCGATTATGATCAAACGCTCACCTGCGGATATCCCGTTCAGGTACAGTTCGCCTTTCGAATAGCCAGTAGCCTGGTGTATCTTCACCTCATTCGGAAGCCCATACGGACGTTTTCTGACTATAGACATGGGTTTACCTGTCCTGAGGGCAAGGGCTGTTCCGATATGGATACCCATGGCCTCGATGGTAAGTATCTTATCAAAGCCTGGTTCTGCAACAGCAATTATTCTGTCAGTCACTTCATTCAGCAGGGCAGGTTCCAGATATGGAACACCGTCAGTAATAGGATGTATGAAATAATTGTACTCGCCGCGGTTCACTATAGGGGCTGCTTTCAGGGATTTTTCCAGTAGGTCGGACATGTATTATTAATATCACTGAATCCCACTTGTAACTGTCGCTTATTCACTGGAAGATTGGATATGTGCATACATTCAGGCACGGGATTTTAAGAATAGGAAACTTATCAAAATTGTTCATACTGCTACCCCATGCATTGATTTTTCCGATACAACGTCAGACCTGACCGCCATTATCCTATTCAGGGCAATGGCTGTGATATTCTACCCCTCACAATAGGTAAAGCCATTGATGTGCTCACATAGACGATATAGATGGGGAAAGGGCACATCTATCTTCACATTCACGAACTTACACATGAGCAGATTATGAAGCTTATTGATAGCTACAATCACCATTGAAGCGGTCTTTATGTAATTCTTTCTCTGCTTGTAGGGCATTTTCCTTTTTTTAGAGGGTATGTTCGAAAATCTTTTCAGCAACAAATGTCATAAATTATATAATTGTAATACGCATTCCTAAATTATATGCTGGTCATCAGAAATTTTACATGTACATTAGATATTATTTGTTAATATACCAGTGTGCCTCGAAAGAGTTAAGTGATACATTTAGTCTTGTTCTATTGTGGTGAATTAAGGATTTTGTCATTTTGGAGAATTTTGACAACATCTGAAAAAATAGTGTATTAATCACATCTTGTCGATGGGTTGTCAATTTACTGAATCCTATTTGGCTGTGATGATCATGAGTTCAATACAGATATACGAACCAACTACTTCTGTTTACGGTATAGACATATATGGAAAGCACATTTCCGGTGTGAGCTATAGTACCGGGGATTTCTCAGAAAAAATAATTGAAGAAATTTTTGAGATATATTCATCGATCAAGGATCTCAAGGATGAAGAGATTCTTCAGGATCATTCAAATTATCTCAAAACCATTTTTCAAAGACTGGATCATTTGATAGCAATAAATAAATATGAAAAATCTGAAGAAGCCATCCTCTCTGATTCTGTATTTAATTTTGCATTTGATGCTATTGCCAGATTCAGAAGCATATATACTGCAAAATTGGAAATTGAACATGCACATTCCATACTGGAAAGTAGAGATCCCTGGGAAATGCTTACAAATTTCACTTATATTTCTAATTATCTCAAATTGTCCCAAACTGAATTTCAGGGAGCCAGGCTCAAACCTGGTGACAGTGTTGTATTTCTCGGGAGTGGACCGCTACCTTTAACTCTTATAGTTCTCTGCCATTGGCATGGACTTAATGGAATCGGGATTGAAAGGGAACCTGATAGAGCAGAACTCTCAAGACAAGTGCTGAAAAAGCTTGGGCTTTCTGATCAGATTGAAATAATTAACGGTGATCAATTAACATTACCTTTGAAAACCAGGTCCGAGCTAATCATGATAGCTGCTCAAGCTGAACCTAAAAAAGAGATATTTAATCATCTGGCAAAAGTGCTCCCTGCAGGGACCAAATTATCTTACCGCATCTATGAAAAGGGATTAAGAAGGTTGTTAGACACATTTTATTTATTTGAATTACCTGAACAGTTTAAAGAATATCTTCGGGTCCAGCCAGAACCACCTGTCAATAATACTGTTGTGTTTGTAACAAAAGAGGTTTGTTAATTTTCTGTGAACCAGATCATATGGCTGATCCCACCACGTTAGAGGTGAGATCAGCTTTTATCCTATTTTTGTTTCTTTTTATTCCAGGGCTTCAATAGCCCTCCTGTATGCAAGGTCTGCTATCACGGGATCTGGACCCAGTGGTTCGGCATAGATCAAGGTCACGTCGTTGCCATCAACTTTGACGTTCCTCTTGCGATTTTCTCGGCTGACACCCAGAATCTCGGGGATATCTTCAGTAGTATGTACACCGTGAGCCAGGAATAAAGGTACGGCTATTATAGAAGATACACCCGTATTCTCGAAAGCTTCTAATCCCTCATCCATGGTGGGATTGTTCATATTCATAAATCCAGTCCTCACGACCGTATCAGGATATTTTTCTGCAATCATGTTGGCAACTTTTGTTATTACTTCTTTGTTATGCGGGAGGCTGCTCCCATGGCCCATAGCCAGTATTCCAATTTTATTTGTCATAAATCTCACCAATCAAATATGAATTAATTCTACTATTTTAGTTATTTGTAGTAAAACCAGTTATGATTGATTTAATATAAAGTTATCCATAATAACGCAGTATTAGCAGATAATTAGATAGTAGTTGGCCTAATCGGATAGTTATTCTATTTCAAATAACAAGTGAACTCACAAAGGCTTTACAGTATAATAACAACTTATAAAAAGTATAATTATATAATACGTATTAGGTTGTGAGTAATATTACTGAACAGTCAATAAAAATTATAATTGCAGAACTATTAAATATAAATTCAACTACAAAAGATCTTAAGGATCAAGATATCCTTCACAGTACTTCGAATCATCTTGGAACCTATTTTCACAGATTGGATTGTCTGGCTGCAATGGATATTGATGATAAATTGGCAGAAGAAACAATCTGTAATCCTGAATATAATTCAGTACTTGAAGCTATTGTCAGGTTCAGGAATCTATATAGTTTGAGACTTGAAATTGAAAATGCAAAAGCCATACTGGCCAGTGAAGAACCATGGGAAGTTCTGAAGAATTTCACTAATTTCCCCAATTATCTTCAACTCGCCCAGACCGAATATCATGGATCTGAACTAAAACCAGGCGATACTGTTATTTTTCTTGGGAGCGGACCGCTACCTCTAACACTTATAGCTCTTTGTCATTGGCATGGACTTAAAGGAATCGGGATTGAACGGGATCCTGGTAGGGCAGAACTTTCAAGAAATGTACTGGAGAAACTGGGACTTTTAGATCAGATCAGGATAATACATGGAAACCACTTCATTTTACCCCTTGGTGACAAATGTGACCATCTGATGGTTGCTGCTGCAGCTGAACCTAAAAAGGAGATATTTGATTATCTGGCAAACGTGCTCCCGGGAGGGATCGGACTATCCTACCGCATCTATGAAAAGGGATTAAGAAGAGTATTGGAAACGTGTTCTTCATTTGAATTACCTGAACAGTTTGTGGAATATCTCAGGATCCGACCTGAACCGCCTGTTAATAATACTGTTGTGTTTCTGAAAAAAGAGGTTTGTTAATTTCCTGTACATGAGAATACGCGTCCTGGATGAGTTCACCGTAAATCTTGTACCGAACACGATAGATATGGGGAATGGGCACAGGGTCTACCTCACTGAAATAACAGTTCTTTTTACTGGGAATTCCTGAATTCACTAATGCTGATCAGCGCCCGTATTTTCCTATCATCTCTCCCTGTGCCAGGATGTGCCCTGACATGGCAGCCTCAAGCTGGGATTTGGTTGCACCGCTCTTCAGGTCAAGTGTGGTGTCCAGGGCATATACCTTGAAGAAATACCTGTGGGGCTTGCCCGGCGGCGGGCAGGGTCCGTTATAGCCGATCCTGCCAAAGTCGTTCTTGCCCTGCAGGCTGCCGTCGTCCTGGGTCTCATTCCTGGGTACATCCAGGGGCAGCGTATAATTTCCTGATTTTGCTATTTTAACATTTGAATAAAACAATAATAGTGAGTTGGCTATCAAATATTACATCTATTTTTCTATTCGACCCTTAAATTATCGATTGCTTCCAATACGGCGTTACTTTCCGTATAGATCCAGTGCCCCCTCAAATGGTTTCATAATTTAGTTCTCAGTATAGACATCCGGTGGAGATTCACCACCAGGAATGTCACTAAAGATATTCTGGTTACCCCGCCCACCAGTACCATCCACTGCCGGGTCCAGAACTATCCTTATACCGGCCCAATTCACCAGGCACCATAATATCACCGTTCCCGTGCACAAGCCGGATAACCACAAACCAGGGTGGGTGTGGGTATGATTGGTAATTGCAGTGCCAATGGGTGTAGATAGGTGCAACAAGTACTACATTTAAATGTGGACTAAGCTAATGGTAAAAGCACAATATTACAGGTCATTACTGTTCAAAATGTAATCCGCATTTGAAATTATTACTTTATCTTTGTCTTCTATTTCATCCATCAATGCTTCCACTTCTTTGGATGTGAGGATGTCAGTTACTATCAAAGACTTAAGAAGCATGCTTAGATCAATGAATTTAATATCATAATGGTCACAAACTTTCTTGGCAGCCGTATCATTTGTAACCAAAACGCTGTCCCGGTGTTTGCAAATAGATATGCATTCCAATTCACCAGGTCCCAACTTTCGCCGTTCATCACGTAGTTTTTCTAAAAAACCTACTTCTTCTTGCCTAAGTAGTGTGACTTCGAAAATCCGGGAGTCTGTTATATGATCAACGAACTCATATCCGCAATCCTTTGCTTTGAAAAGTTCATTATTAACTGGGGTTGGAATTGAGAAGTCAGCACCAGGAAATAACTTTTCCAAAAGGTCAAGCCGTTTTATCTTGCCAAATGTGCTGAGAACATCAGTATCAAAGACTAACGATGTCATTTTCTTAACTTATTAATCAGTTCAACGCCTTCGTCAAGCTCTTTTTTACTTCTTGAGCCCACCTCTCGGCGAATGCCCCTATTTACAAGAATGTCTTTGAATTCGATGGTTGATACACCTACCATTTCAGCAGCTTTACCTATGGATATTTCACATTCTTTGTAAAGTTCTATCACTGCTGAGGTTTTCAGTTCAGGTCTGACATTTAATAAAGTCCTGAATGCGTCTTTTATTGCTTCATTAAGATTAGCATAATGTCCATCCCTGACCAATGCCTTCATTTCCATTTCAATTGTTGCAGGCAGTGCAATCATTTCTGGCATTTTTATCACTGTTCTATATTTGGTCTTCTGTATTATATATCAATGCATGTATGGGTTTTAGCATTGTAATTACAATGCATTGGTGAAATAACAGTTCTTTTTTACTGGGAATTCCTGAATTCACTAATGCTGATCAGCGCCCGTATTTCCCTACCATCTCTCCCTGTGCCAGGATGTGCCCTGACATGGCAGCCTCAAGCTGGGATTTGGTTGCACCGCTCTTCCGGTCAAGTGTGGTGTCCAGGGCATATACCTTGAAGAAATACCTGTGGGGCTTACCCGGCGGCGGGCAGGGTCCGTTATATCCGATCCTGCCAAAGTCATTCTTGCCCTGCAGGCTGCCGTCGTCCAGGGTCTCATTCCTGGGTACATCCAGGGGCAGTCCGGTGCTGTTGGCAGGTATGTTGTAGATCACCCACTGGACCCAGGTTTTGCCGGGGGCGTCCGGGTCGTCCACGATAAGGGCTATGGACTGTGTGCCTGCAGGTACGGTGTCCCAGGACAGGTCGGGTGATACATCATTGCCGTCACATGTGTATTCGGACGACAGCATACCCCCGTTCTCAAATACGTCCGAAGAAATCGATATTGCATCCATATTTATTTCCTCCTCAATCAGGGGCTCTTCATCAGGCTCACTGGCTATACATCCTGAAATAAGTACCAGCAGCACAAGAATTGAAAATATCCTCATGATGAAATACTCCCTTACCAGAGTTTCCTTTTCAAGTATTAATGCTTACCCCTCAACTGTTCCACCACAGCCTCCACCTGCTCCACCGCAGTGCCAATATACCCCTCAGGGTCCATAACGCCCTTTGATCCCCCGGCACTAATAAACTCAGTCACCTCAGGCCGCGACATCAGTACCTCCTTCATATGCCTGCCCGACTCGCGGGCCTCCATGGCGCTGGTCCTCACAATCTCATGCGCCTCCTGCCTGCCCACACCCCGCTTTGCCAGCTCTATCATCACAGCCTCGCCCATATTCAGCCCGCGCATAAGCTCCAGGTTGCGCTTGATATTCTCAGGAAAGAAACGTAGATTTGCAATAATACCCTCAGCCAGTTTCAGGATGTGGTCGGTGAGCACACAGGTCTCGGGGAAGATGACCCGCTCGCAGGAACTGTTGGTCAGATCCCGCTCATCCCACAGGGTATTGTTCAGCAGTTCAGGCTCCACCATAGCCCTGACTATGCGGGCTAAACCACATACCTGTTTTTATCATGGATAAGAAGCAGATATGAATCATCCTACCGGTTCTATTCCTTATGCCACATATTCCATAAATCCTTTCGATGTGTACGAAACAGGTTTTCCATCTATACATCCATTGACCACGTAGGTCCCAGTCAATTCCCATATTACCAAATATTTGTCAACTCCGACCAGTACTGGAAGCGGGGTGACGTCTTCGGTGATAAAGCTGATACTCATGGTGTTCTCACTATCATTGGCATTGAGGACTGTAACCAGTGGGAACGAATTGTTCTGGAGTTCAGGTATTTGAGGTAGTGTGGTCATATTATAGTGCTGGATCTGTATCGTCTCATTCTCGAATCTCGCAATTATCTTTTTATTCTTCCATATATTCAGAACAGCCCCTCTTGATTCGTTATGTGCATTGTTGGTAACATTCCCAAAGCAAAATGCATATTTACCCACATCATTTCCATCCAGGTGATTTTTGCTCTCGCTCGCCTGTCCCCAGTCCCATCCGATATCGTCCTGCCACAGCCAGTAGCCCCAGTTGTGATCATGGTAACCCCTTACATTTTCCAGAGTGTATGTCGTTTCATCTGGTGTTCCTCTATTGATGGTAAGATTACCCGTTACTTTCATCTTTGGTGATGCAACCAGCCAGTTAATCATCCGGTCAGGTTCGGAGGGCATAGCAGTAAAAAACGGGGCCGGCTCGGTAAATGGTTTAAACATGGCATCAAAAACCGTCTGGCTATCAGCGGATTCGACATGTACATGGTATCCTTCTTCGGTCAGCGTGACCGTATTGCTGTAGATTCGAAGATCGGGTGTTTCACTTGAATATTCCACATAATCTGGATTTATCGGGTAGAAATCCCCTGTTGTATTTTCACCATCCGGTGTGGAATAACTCAATACAACCGTAGCCACAGAACTGTTAAAAGGAATAGGATTATAAATATCCCCACTTAATTTCAATGTAGTCATGAATGAAAGGTTCTGTTCTTCATCGATCACATTGAAGTAGTGCCATTCGTTATACATTGGGATTCTCGGATCATTGGCCGCCGGCGGGTGAAAAGAGTCGATCTCTGTCAGTTCATCGATCAGGCTGCCCTGTCCCTTTGCATAAACTGCATTCGAAGCCGCTGAGAACAGCAGCAATGCAGCAACGATTGTAATAATTATTGATCTTGTTCGCATAACCTACACCTCATCTGTTATTTTATTCAGTAAACACTTTTCGTTAGTGATTTCCTTCTGTTGAACCGCGTTACTATTCGCCCAAAACGCCGTAACGCCTGACGTTCCCGTACAAATACCATCCAGCAGCATAGATATCCACCTGTGAATTATACTATTCCCGCTACTTCCTACATTCTTTGCAAGAATATACTTTACACTACTACTCCGCTTTTTTTTCATCTTTCATCCCACCACTGGAATTCGAATTATGAAATTGCGTAAATCCTGAAATCATCCTGACACTTTCGTTCAAGATATTTTCTGAATATTTAATAAAACATGAAAAATCATGACATATTAATCTTTTGATTGTGATTCAATATATTTATATAAATATATCATTAATTTTATAAATCTCATGGTAAGATACCAAAAATGCCCGAAGAGACAATCGCAAAAGAATAAACGCAAATTTGCTGCATCATATCTGCGTTAATTTAGCTGATTTTCCACACCAAGGCACAACTTACATCAAAATTCCACACTAGAAAAACACAATCTGTCTGGCCATTTACACATTCACTACGTCTACCTCGGTCCGGCCAAAGATGGATATAATAAAGTATTCCTGAAACTT
>JAUWRA010000049.1 GCA_030610815.1 Methanosarcinales archaeon | reverse complement strand
CAGCCTTATACCATGCGGCAGCCCCCTGATAAAGTCCAGCACCCTGTCATAATGTTTCTGTGGTGTGATGGGCGTGACCACTGTCAGGTCATCCACCTGTGAAACAATCTCTGCCACCTGCCGGGGATTGGGTAACTTATGGACACAGCACTCGCTTCCAATACCCACATTCAACCCGAACTCCCTTGAGAGCTCAAGAACCAGTCCGATCTTTGCCGTATCAGCAGTCCGTATCTCTATCACGCGTCAACCTCAAATATATGAATCATTGATGGGCGTCTTCAGGTACTTGCATCTGTCTTGGTCGCACAGCATCATCCAGAAAGGTATCTCCTCCAGTACCCATGCCTTTATCTCGCCCGGCACAGCACCGTCTATGACCATATCGATAGCAGTGCGATATGTCCGGATTATGGTTCTTATCATCTCAGGGTTCATGCACCTGCCCACTACTTTCAGGGCAGATACACCTGCATCCATCAGATCCCCTATACTGCACAGCGAGCAGTCCGTCCCTGCATCCAGGATATTGTGCAGCCTGCCGTCCTCTGACACCCTGTAATTCGCCCTGCACGGCAGTCCCAGGCTGATACTTTCATCAGCATTATGGATCAGGTGGCAGGTGCCGTTAATATTGGAACACCCGAACTGCCCGAACAATTCCAGCTCTATTCCCAGGTCAGATAGCTGGCGTATCTCGTCTATGGTTATCTTGAACGGAAGGACTACTTTGGCGACCCCCATGCCCTTAAGCATCTCTAACTGCCCCTTGTTGAAATTATTAAGCAGCACACTGGCATGTATAGGAATTCCCATGTCCATTTCCTGCACCAATGCCAGGGCACCGAACTCGCCCACGATCAGTGCATCCACCCCGGCATCCACGCCCCGCATCACGTGTTCGATATACATCTCCTCAAGTGTATCAGCCATAAACGGGGTATTGACAGTATAATCCACAAGCACGCCCCTGTCATGGGCATACGTTACAATATCCACTAACTCGGCCTGGTCTTTTGCGTTGCAGCTCCTGCCCCTGCCTGAAAGGTTCAGGTTCACAAGTCCAGGTGTCTCAAGCCCTAAGTAGATCTCATCAGCACCTGCTTCTATTACATTAACAGCCGTGTCCATGGACTCGGCAGGAGCCATAAGGTTCATCTTTTTTGGGGAGCCCATAGATCATAATTCCTGAAGGGCCTGTGCCAGTAAGGGCGCAACCGTGACCCTGCTAACTGCTCTTTCAATGGTATCAGTGGCGATTATGTCCTTTACGCCGGAATGATATAGTTTGTTTACGGCACTGCCAGCCAGTACCGGGTGGATGCAGGCAACATATACATCGAGCGCACCCTGTTCCCTGAGCATACGCACCGCCTCTGCCATTGTACCGCCAGTGGATATTATATCATCCAGTATCACCACATCCCTGCCCCTGGCATCAAGGTTCTTTGGGCTCACTTCCACAGTGTCACCGCTTATCCGTTTCTTTTCCAGGTGATCATATTCGATCCCCATCTCCTTTGCAGCCGAAGCTGCCAGTTCTTTTGCACTCTTATCTGGAGCTAATATCACTGGATCGTGCAGGTCCATAGCACTGACAAATCGCCCCATCAAGGGCGCAGCATTGATATTTACGGAATTGCACCTGAAGTAGTTGAGTATGGAATCCTCGTGTATATTCACAGTGATCACGTTATCGGCTTCAATGGTCCGGGCCACGGCCCTGGCACTGAGCGCTTCGCCCTGGTTGAATATCTTGTCCTGCCTGGCATAGCCCATGTAGGGGATCACAACATGGATGCGCTCGGCAGAACTGCATGCATCAATAAGCTGCAGCAGTACTATTAGATCCGAATCGGTTGTTGTGCTCTGGACTATGACAGCTTCCGGGCCGATGTCGTCTATTATGCGGATGTACTTTTCGTCATCCGGGAACGTCTTGAACTTACACAGCGCAAGTTCGCAATTCAGTTCTGCAGCCACTCTGCTTGCTAAAAGTTGAGATGCGGGTCCTCCGATTATTTTCAAAGTCAAATCCCTCGAATCTTCATTTTGGACATGTAGTATATTCTAATATAACATAAAATAACGTTTTTTGTGGTTTGGTGACAGTAACAAAAAACTTATACACTCACTCTCCCGTAGATACCCCTGGACTTAGCTAAGTGGAAATCCGGGGTTCGTGACATATATGGCTGAAAACAGCTCTATATTCTATTTTCCCCACACCATGCTAAAAAGAAATACCTGATACGTTACTTCAAATAAATATGGAAGAATTTATCATAGAATACCCTCGCAACATTAACTAAAAACTGGGGAACAAATCATAACTGTAATCAAAGTACCGCCGGAAAAAGAACCCGATTTCCTGATAAAAGGCATCAAGAAGAACGTATTCGTCCTGGGCTTAGTAAGCCTGTTCACAGACATTGCCAGTGAGATGCTCTACCCAATAGTCCCCATGTTCCTCCACCTGGTACTGGGCGCACCCATGGTAATAGTCGGCCTTATCGAAGGAGCCGCCGAAAGTACAGCCAGTATCCTGAAAGTGGTATCTGGCTGGTATTCGGATAAGACCACAAAGCGCAAACCATTCGTAGTCGCCGGATACAGCATCTCAGCCATCTCAAAACCCATTATGGCACTCGCATACGGCTGGCCCCTGGTACTGGTCGCAAGGCTCATGGACCGGACTGGCAAAGGACTACGCACCTCGGCCAGGGATGCACTGATAGCAGATTCCTCTGATGCCGCACACAGGGGCCGTTCATTCGGACTGCACAGGTCAATGGATACCATTGGTGCTGTTGCAGGCCCGCTCATCGCGCTTGGGATACTCTACCTCTCGGGCGACAACTACCGGCTGGTGTTCCTTGCCGCCTTCATACCCGGACTGCTCAGCATCCTGCTGGTCACCTTTTTTGTATCAGAACGCAGGCGCCCTGTTACTGAACGGATATCGTTCAAGGTATCTGATTTTGGCAGGGACTATAAAGTATTCCTCTTAATAACAGCTATTTTCGCACTGGGCAACTCAAGCAATGTGTTTTTGATCCTGCGGGCAGAAAATCTTGGTTTTTCCTTCTATATGGTAATATTAAGTTATGTCCTGTTCAACATTGTATCTTCACTGGGTGCATTTCCGCTGGGCACACTTTCAGACAGGCTGGGGCGGCGGAATATAATGAGTGCCGGTTTTATAGTCTTCGGGATCGTGTACTTTGGATTTGCATGGGTACAGCACAGTATCTACATCTGGCTGCTTTTCATAATATATGGTCTGCACGAAGCACTTACAGAAGGCATTGGAAAAGCCTATGTTGTGGATTTGGTCCCATCAGGTAAAAGAGCAACTGCCCTGGGGATATACCATGGCGCTTCAGGGTTCATGATGCTCTTTGCAAGTATCATTGCCGGTCTCCTGTGGGATATTCTCGGCCCGTCTGCTCCATTTATCTACGGAGGTGCAGCAGCGGCCTTATCTGCCCTGTTGCTTGTCGTGCTTATGCCGGGTGATCACAGGTCGTCGCAGGTCACCGGGATAGATTTATAGATGTACAAACAAATTATTTATTAAATAACAAGGGGCGGGCAATATATATTCTCAGGACATATCTTATTACCCATCTTTGACAAATATCAAGCAAAAAAATTGCCATAATCGCCATCCTCCGGACCAATCAACTTCTAAAAAACCTCAATATCTGTAGGTATACATTCTTTCACATCAAATTGTGGCCTCTTGATCTTCAAAGCACTGAAAACCTCTTCTAACTCTTTTCCCGATTTAATCGGCCTCCATAAATATAGCCTATTCTTCAGTTGTTCATGTTCGTAGAATCCTTCCACTGCATTTCCAGATAATATTGTCTCCTTCAGTTTTCTAAATGAGTATTTCACTCCCCTGTCGTTTAGAATTGCCCGCAAAAGCGAGAGCAAGAAGTATCCCAATACAACTAAAATCACATGGGTTTCAATACGCATATCCTTACTATGGAATACCGGATTCACTTCCATTTCCGTTTTTAAAACTCTAAATCCCCCCTCTACCAAGTCCCTGCTTTTATAGATCCCTATCATTTTCTCAGCTGACATCTCTGGATGTTCAGTGAACAACACAAAGAATCCATATCGCTTTTTTCTGGTATCAAGGTCATCATTATTGATATTAAGTTCCAACCGCCCCTCATTTTCAACCGGTTTCAAAGCTCTTTTCAGATTATATTTGGATATCAGTCCATTGACTTCTTCCAGCGTGCCCCCCTCTTCCACTATTTTCTTCACCATATCCACCTTTCGATCCAGATTGTCACACTTTTGCTCCATTAGATCTGGATTGTAGCACACCAGCACTTTGGATTTTTTTCCATAGACCTTGTCTTCTATCAACTCACCATATATCTCAGTTTTCACATTTCCTGACTTGTCTTTGGAATATATTACAGGCATAGTAGACTTATCAACTCTTTTGATAAATCTGGTGGCACTATTTGTTTTTACCATAGAAATAAAGTAAATTCCCTGCTGTTTGAGTTTTCTCAAATATTTTATATTGCCCTTATTTACATTGCCCTGGTCAAAAACCATGAACTTCTCCTTGACCTTTTGTGTTAATTCCTGATAATTGGTATTGATACGGCGTATAAAATCATCGAACATCTTAACGTCTTGAGTGTTGCCGGGATACATATTTGCAAAAAACGGTATCTGCTGATTGTTCACTCCCAGAATGAGATTTATTTGAGGCAGGTTTTTTCTGTCATTCTTGCTGCAGTATCCAAAACGGATCATGCCTGTTTGTTTATCTTTCCAGACTTTTATCCTGGTTGCATCGATAATCAGGTATTCGAGATTAAGAGAGTATTTTTGAACAGCTTTTTTTGACACATCATACATGATATCTCCCAGATTGTCATGGATGTGATCCATAAATCGATACACTTCTTCCAGGTATTTCAAGTCTGTAGTGTCTTTCAGGATGGAGTGAGGCAATCGTGTTTTGACAAGTTTGCGTTTGCTATCGGAAAATAGGGTTCTGAGGATGACTAAGTTCTTTAATACATCTGCTATTCGTTTGTCTTCGGTGTGTTTTTCCATGATCTCACTGAAATTGATGGAGTCTGCTATATTTCCAAGAATGATTTCTCCACTGTAGCTAATCTCTTTTTCATCAATGAGTGGCTTGATCTGGAGGTCCGCAAATATTTTCATGGCTTCTCTGGCCGGACCGAGGTAGATGTAGCTGGATTTTACTTTTTTGCCCACTCTTTCATTTTTCTTCAGAGCAAAGTACGACTTTTGTGTTTTTCGCCGGATTTCATGGAGATTCCAGCTCATGATTTATAGTAGGTATATAGATATATAAACTTTTTGGTTATATTGTTATGTATTTTTAATTATATTTTGTATACCTACACAATATGAAAATAAAAATTTATTTGAATGTGAGAATGGCTAGACAGATAGTGTTTTTCTAGTGTGAAAATTTGATAGAAGTGGTGCTTTGGTGTGAAAGATTAGAAAAATTAGCGCTATTGCTATTGATTTAGTGACAATGTTGATTTGTCAAAGGTGGGTTATTACCATACGACCTGTTAAAGTTCTTTTTTCATGATCAGCGCATCCTCGCCGTCAGTGTAGTATCCCCGTTCCACCCATGCAGGTACAAATCCTCGTTTCATATAGAAATGCTGGGCAGGAATATTGCTTATCCTGACCTCCAGGGTGGCTTCATCTGACCCATTGTTTTTTAGGGTTTCACATATCTTATCCATTAACTGCGTACCGATCCCCATACTCCTGTACTCTTCCTTCACAGCCAGGGTAAAAACCCTGCCCCTTATCGGAATTGAAATGAACCCAACCACATATCCAACCGTTTCCCCATCCATTATGGCCACATAGAACCCGTCTGGCACACTTTCATACAATTCCATGTAAACATAAGGGTCATGTTCACAGAAAACCTGCCGTTCTATTTCAATAACATCGTTGAAATCCTCTGGTTGGAATAGCCTGATAAATAACAAATATGACACCAATTAATTATTGCAGGTTTAACAGGTCAATCAGTTCCAGTCCCTCTACACCCAGGGCAGAAAGCCGGTTTGTTATTTCATCAACACTAATAAAGATCTCATTCCGGCTTCCATCCTTCATAATTTCCTTAATGATAATTTCGTCTTTTGTGAACCCATTATTTAATATTTCAGAAACTATCTCCCCATACTGGGAAGTAATGATCTTAATAGAATCGAAAATTTCGTTACTTGCAATGGCATCCTTTTCATCGATCTCTATGGATGTAAGGGTCTTTGAAGCTATGTTTGCCTCATTATCAACATATTCCTTTATGACCCGGATAAGTTCTTCCAGCTTATAGAAATCAACCTGTGGCAACAGGTTTTCATTGGATGTAATATCGGTTGCCGCCTCATCAATATAAATGATACTGGCATGCCTTATATCATCAGTAACCTTGATATTGACCCTTTTTGTACCCTTTTTATTTTCCAGGTCAAGCTGGAAATCATCATTGTTATAGATTCTTTTAATGATATATTCAGAGATGTTCAATTTCTTGATCCTGTTTTCTTTATGGATCAGGCCGCCCTTTGACCAAATCGGGATGGATATATCACTAATGAATTTCTTTGTCTGCAATGTAACTTCATTATAGGTAACATCATAATTATATGAGAGACCGCTTATGTCTATCTTAATACTCCCATTCACATTTTCATTTCTGGCAGTGATAAGCTGTGTTTTATTCACATTATAGACCCTGGACCACAAGAACGGTTCAAGCTCTGTGCGTATCTGCTCTGCCATCTGGTCGACTTCATCTTTCGAGCGGGAAGTGAGGTCATCCAGGACGATCTTCATCTGTTCCTTTTGCTTTTCAATACAACCCATACTAAATTCTTTGATCGTACCCCCACACTTCTCAACAATTTCGAATGGATATTTTTTAAACAGGTTCTCCTGGGAATCATTGAGTTCATTGCTGAATTTTGTCAATACCGATGACTCTTTTTCAAATATTTCCTCTTCTTTTTTCATCTGGCTGTTTAACTCAATAGCCTTGTTTTCAATTGGGAGTATTTTCTCGACGAGATCAAGGAAATTGTTCAGGTCATCTATGAAGTTTTTTTGTATAGGCATCTCTTTAGAATTTTGGAAAACAAATGTCATAGAAACCGAACTCTATAATTTATGTAACTCTAATAGTTTAAAAACATTCCTGATTCAATAGTGGTTATTGATGCGGGAATATTCTTGTTTTCAATTTCATTTTCACAAATTCCACTGGTTATATATACATTTAGTTTAATTTTATACTAAAAATCTAAAAACTCTTCAACCAATGCTTGAAAGATAACCATGAAAGTGATCATACCTGCTGCCGGCACTGGAACACGCCTTTTCCCACATACCCACACCAAGCCAAAGCCTATGGTATACATTGCCGGTAAGCCCATTATCGGCCATATCCTGGACCGGATGATCGATCTTGAACCTGAAGAGGTCATACTGATTGTCGGGTACAGGAAAGAACAGTTGATATCGTATGTGGATGAGCATTACAGTGATACATTCAACATACGGTATGTTGACCAGAATGAAAGACAGGGGCTTGGGCACTCCATATACTTGACCAGAAAAGCAGTGGGTGATTCTGATATCATGATCGCCTTGGGAGATATGATATTCAAAGCCGGGTACCTGGATTTCTATAAACAGCATAAAAATAACGGGCATTGTTCGGGTTCTATCGGTGTTAGGGAAGTTGACGAACCGGAAAAATACGGTATTGTCGAACTGGAAGCAGAATCATCGTGTATTAAACACCTGGAGGAAAAACCCTTACGTCCGGTATCGAACCTGGGTATTGCAGGTGTGTATTTTATCCAGGATACATCGATGTTATTCGATGTACTGGACTGGATGCTTGACAATAACATCCGGACGCGGGGAGAGTACCAGTTGACAGATGCATTGCAGGAAATGATCAAGCGCGGCAGCAGGTTAAAGACCTTTACCGTGTCAAGCTGGTATGATTGCGGTCATGCCGGGTCCCTGCTTGAGACAAACCAGGTACTGCTGGACGAAAAGGAAAATTCCAACGGCACCCACGATATCGTTGATTCGGTTATTATTCATCCGGTGGCTATCGGGAATAACGTCAGGGTAGTGAATTCGGTTATAGGGCCTTATGCTTCCATTGCAAGTGATACGATTATTGAAAATTCCATTATATCAAACAGTGTTATCGGGTCCAGAACGCATATCTCAAAGGTAAACCTGCAATCTTCCATTATTGGTGATGATACCAACCTTGTGGGGAAACATAATTCACTTAATATTGGTGATTCGTCCTCAATTGAGTTTTA
Organism: Methanosarcinales archaeon; assembly: GCA_030610815.1. Lineage (GTDB taxonomy): Archaea > Halobacteriota > Methanosarcinia > Methanosarcinales > Methanocomedenaceae > Methanocomedens_A. The sequence continues at coordinate 6,774 of JAUWRA010000049.1, read as the reverse complement.
GAAGTGTCGTAATAACCTACTGGACATAGTAACATAATATACATGATAAATGCTGTTGGCACTACTCATGATACTATCATTGATTTTCATGATAAACCATATAAATAAATCCAAAATGTTAAGGTATAGCTGAACATGATAACAACGTTGAGTTTTTTATTAACTTGATAGGATGAAAAATATGGAAGAGAAAACATATTCAGAACAACTATGTGCATATTGTAAAGGAACCGGAAAAGTTGAGGGAGAAGAATGTCCTGCCTGTCATGGAAAAACAACTTTTATGGTAAAAGAACCACCCAAAAATTGCCAGTTCTGTAAGGGAAATGGCTGGACGCATAATGGTATACCCTGCCGAACCTGCAAAGGATCCGGTTGGTTGGGAGTCCAGAAAGAGGTAATTTTAGCGTAATATAATATTCACATTTAATATTCTAATTTTTATTAGAATATTGAAATTTCTTAATGTGTGGCAGATGCCACATTATTTTTTTTTGATTATTCAGTACATCTGAATACCCCGACTTCCGATTTAGAATTTTTTGAAAACTCATAGTAGAAACCATATACATTTTTTAAGATATTATTTGAATATAATAAAAATCGAATGGAGATGCTTTACACCCGCCTGGCAGAAATATAGCAGTTTAGTAGATTGATCAATTTCAATAGATCAGGGACGTTAAACGGAGTTCGTGGTAAACCTTTCCTTCGGGATTAAGTATGGCAGGAAGTCCGAATATAGTTAAACATATAAAGTATCCGGCATCTATAAAGTCAAACCCTAATGTCAGGAGCATTAATTCTTGAGCAAGAAAAAACCAGCACAAAAAGGATTCTGGAAAAAGGCAAAAGAATCAGCAGCCCAGCAGCAGGCAGTGGCCAAGCGTAACAAAGCCGCAAAAACAAAGCCGCTGGACAAAGCATCCGAGTCCAAACCATCTGAGTCCAAACCAGCCGTACCCGTTGAAAAAACACCAGAGGAAAAGAAGAAGGCTTACAAGGATGGCATCATCAAGACCGTTGTACCTGCTTTTATAGGAACGGCAGCAGGGTTTTTTTGTTTCTTCCAGCTGGGGTCAGGTACTGAATTCCCCTGGCTTTCCGTTATGCTTTTTGTGATCATTTTCTCTTACTACGCCCAGCGTTTGGCATACCCTGTAATTGGCCTGGATCTAAAGGAATTCGGGAAAAAAGACTGGTTCTATGTGGAGTTCATTACCATCGACTTCTGGCTGGTAGTGTGGACCCTGCTGTTAAACCCACTTTGATAGGTTTTTAAGGTGAATACACTGTGAGGATCGCCATAGTTAACAAGGACAGGTGCCAGTTCAAGAAGTGCAGCCTGGAGTGTATCAAGTTTTGCCCCAGGGTACGTACCGGGGACGAAACCGTAGTGCTGGGAGAGGACGGAAAAGCCGTCATTTCCGAAGAACTCTGTGTGGGCTGTGGTATTTGTATCAAGAAGTGTCCTTTTGGTGCCATAATGATCATTGGGTTGCCTGAAGAACTTGATGACCCGGTACACAGGTACGGCCAGAACGGGTTCGCCCTGTACGGGCTGCCCACTCCGGTAGAGGGTAAGGTCACCGGTATACTGGGCCCCAATGGGGTTGGCAAATCCACTGCCGTAAATATCCTGAGCGGGAACATGATACCCAACCTGGGCGGCACCAGTACTACCTGGGAAGAAGTACTGGAGATATACTCCGGCACCGGTATGTACGACTACATGAAAGCCCTTATGGAAGGCAACGTAAAGGTTTCCCAGAAACCCCAGTATGTGGACAATATCCCGAAGATAGCTAAAGGAAAGGTTTCGAAGTTGCTGGAGAGGACTGATGAGAAGGGGATACTGGATGATATTGTACTAAAGCTGGAGATGGGCCATATCCAGGACAGGAACATCAGTGACCTGTCAGGCGGCGAACTGCAGCGAGTGGCACTGGCTGCCTGTGTATGCCGTGATGCTGATTTTTATTTTATTGATGAGGTCAGCCCGTACCTTGATATCTACCAGCGCATCAATGCTGCCAGGATCATACAGGAACTGGCTGACACGAGCGCTGTGATGGTTGTAGAGCATGACCTGGCACTGCTTGACCTGCTGGCCGATACTGTCCATATTATTTATGGTGTGCCTGGAGGGTATGGGGTCGTTACCCACCCAAAAAGTGTCAGGGTGGGCATCAACGAGTACCTGAAAGGGTTTTTGCCTGAAGAGAACATTCGGCTCAGGACCGAGGCTATTGAGTTCGAAGAGCATCCTCCCAGGGAGCAGAAGGATATTCCCACTCTGCTGGAATTCCAGCAGTTCACAAAGAAATATGGCGAGGATGGGTTTGAACTGGTAGTCGGCAGTGATACCCTGGGCAGTAAGATCAAACAGGGAGAGGTCATCGGTATCGTGGGACCTAACGGAATAGGCAAGTCCACATTCGTTAACATGCTGGCGGGCGTGGAAACACCCACAACCGGCAGTCTTGAGACCGACCTTACTATCGCATACAAGCCCCAGTACCTGGAAGGAGATTACCCCCTGAGGGTGCGTGATTTCCTGCGCAGTATCAATTCCAGGTTCGGCAGTAGTTACTACCAGACAGAAATTATCAAGCCGATGCAGCTGGAAGAGTTGATGGACAGGATGCTGCCCGAACTCTCTGGAGGTGAACTGCAGCGTGTGGCAATAACGGCATGCCTGGGCAAGACCGCAGATATGTATATTTTTGATGAGCCAAGTGCGCACCTGGATGTGGAACAAAGGGCAAGGGCCACAAAAGTGATACGCAGGTTCGCAGAGAATAATAACGTGACTGCCATGGTGGTTGATCATGATATCTATATGATCGACATGATATCCGAACGTCTTATAGTGTTCAATGGCGAACCGGCAGTACATGGAGAGGTACACGGACCATTTGCAATGCGCCAGGGCATGAATATGTTTTTGAAAAACCTCAATATCACCTTCAGACGGGATGAGGAAACCCGCAGGCCAAGGGTGAACAAACACGGGTCCAAACTTGACAGGGAGCAAAAATCAAAGGGAGAATACTATTATTCACGGGGTTAGGGTAAAGGGGGCTCTGCATCCGGCATTTGACAGATTAAATTCTTTTTATAATTAAAATAAAGTGCGGGGGAAGGGATTCGAACCCTTGAACTCCTGCGAGAATAGATCTTGAGTCTATCACCTTTGGCCTGGCTTGGTTACCCCCGCATAAGGGAATGGTTATCTGTCCTGGAGCGTTTCAACCTCTTCGACTAACCTGCGACCTGCGGCTATCTCATCAATACTATGGATTACGGCACCCAACTCCTCGATGACCTCTTTGATCTGTTCATAATCCAGGTCATCACCTTCAATAGTGATCTTAACATTCTCGGTTTGCTGGTCCACTTCATAAAGGCTGAGGTTTACGCCGCTTATGTCTTCAAGTTCACTTAATGCCCTGGCATACTCCAGCGTTAAAGGATAGTGCGGTTTCAATACATCTAAAACCAATCGTCTAATTCCGGCCACTTGTTTTCATCCATCCTGATAGTACAATATCCAATGAGGACAATAACTTATAACTCTTACGACATATTTTCTTATCAGCAACTTGGAATGCCAGGGAAAATCCGGGGCATTGTCTTAATGTATAAGTGTATAATTAGTCCTTATTGTAGTAGAAAAAGATATATTAGATAAAATTATATTTTGTATTATGACCCAGAATATCAAAGTCAATGACAAAGATAAGCACCTTTTTGATATGTTACAGGCCGAGTTTACGCTCAAGGCCGGTAAAAAGATCACTCAACAGGAACTGTTCTCAAGGATAATTGAGTTCATGGGGTCAAATAAAGATAATTTCTTTGGTGAGCTGCTGGGACTACCTCTTCCTGAAAAAGATATCAGGAAGATAAAGGCTCTTCAGACCGATTGGGGTGTTAAAACAGAAGAGTCAGATATCGACACTACAATATACGGGGCCTGAGATGAGTGTTTTTATAGATACAGGCATCTTTATTGCATACGTTAACAGGAAGGACGAGTATCATAGTGCTGCCACGGGACTGCTTGAGAGCATAATGAAAAACAAGTATGGTGCAGCATTTACCTCAGACTTTGTTTTTAACGAATTGATGACTTTTATACTTTACAAGACAGACGATGTTAAAAAAGCCGGACAGGCGAGGGACATGATACTTGGGAATGAAAAGAAGGATATCCCGAGGTTCATTAATATGCTTTTTATTGACCAGGAGATACTTGAAAGAGGGTGGATCACTTTCGCAAGATACGCAGACAATAAGCTGAGTTTTACTGACTGCTCAATAATCGAACTGATGAAAAATAAGGGCATAGACCACCTGGCCAGTTTTGATGGTGGATTTGATGGAATAGTGTCAAGGATAAGGTATTGATACTGCCACTGATATTTCCATAGAAAATCTCAATCTTTATCGGCAACATCATACGCAATCAAGTAAAGGACACCGCTTGGCTTTTTGACAGGATTCACAGGATTTACAGGATATTGATGTTGCATTGTATCCTGTCAATCCTGTAAATCCCGTCTGAAATGTATACAATTCTCCCGATTAATCCCACATATTTCCCCCCAATCGCAATAACTATACATTCTCAACCTTTTTTCGGGATATCCTCGCCCCTAACCACTCCCAGCATCTTCATCATCCGGTTCATGGTCTTGCGCATGGAACGCAGCCCCTCTTCATCCTCTGCCGCGCCTTCGGCCATCCTGTCCTGTGACCAGAAAGTACCGCCCAGGTTGGCACCGAACGAACCGCCGCCGACTGGTATCATCTCGCTGATGATATAGAAGTGGTGGATGGACTGCAGTGCTATCTCCTGGCCGCCCACCCTGTCGCCGCCTACTGCCATGGCTGCACCCACTTTGTTGCGCAGGATGTCGGGGTCTTTAGCCACCACAGCCCGGCAGCGGTCCAGCATGGTCTTGGGCTGGGCGCTCAGGTTGCCCTGGTATACGGGGGTGCCGATTATGATACCGTCAGCCCATTCCAGGCCGTCGTAGAACTCGGGCATGTCGTCCTTATGGATGCAGCCGCTGCGCTCGCGGATGCAGTAGTCGCAATGGATGCAGAAGTTGAGGTGTTTGCCACGCGCCGGGAAATACCTTGTTTCTGCACCGTATTTTTCCTCAAGGTATTTGAGGGCTTCATTTACAATATAATCTGTTGAGCCCTTCCTGGGGCTTCCTGAGACTCCGAAGATCTTTATCATGGTATGACTCCCTGAAAATTGTGTGTTTTTATTTATGGGTATAATGGTTTATAAGTATTGATTGTGGGATGCTTTCTGAAATTGTTCAGGAAAATTTTTATTTGGGTGGGTTTCTTGATAAAGTTAGGAAAAAATATGAAAAAATATATTGACGGAGGAGATGGAAAATCGGGTGGCAGGTATTATATACAGGCCTATCGTGCTTAAGTCAGGGGTATAGTGCTCCTATCCCCCGTAGCTACATCGGACACCATTCAGCTTGTTGCACCCCTTGCATGATATATCCCCTATGCTCTGCCTTATGCATCTTTAATAAGCCACGTTTTCAAAAATCACGTGCTCGTCAATTTCATCAAGAAATTTGCTTTCTCTACCTTCTTGTGTATAAATTATTGCTTCTTCTTTTGCTCTTGTTATTGCAACATAAAACAATCGCCTCTCTTCTTCCTCTTTCTCTTTTCTACTGCCCTTGATAGCAGGTTCAAAAATGTCAGGATTTTCTAATTCACTGGGAAAACCATAAAGACCTTCAACAACATCAAAAATGAAAACGACCTTTGCTTGCAAACCCTTACTTTTATGAACTGACATAAAGGGAACGCTGTTGGAATATTTTAATTCTGTGGAAATGCTTACACCCTTGGTGTTTGCATATTCAAATAATTTTTCCTTCATTCTGGGATTGCTTACGATTCTGGCAAGAATCATAATATCCGCTGGTTCATATCCGTTTTGCCTGTATGCCTCTATTTTATTGACACAATGTTGAACCATCTGGTCGTAATAGACCATCTGGTTGGCGTAATTTGATTTATGAGTAGATTGTTGTTCAAATGAATACACTTTTACAGGTATCAAACTTTTATTATTAGCAGAGGTTTTTTTTTTAAGTTGAGATGACCCATTTTGTTTTATGATCTCTGCACCGGTGTCAACAATTGATTTAACACTTCTATAATTGACAGTTAGATCGGTTCTGGCAGGATGGTCAAAATAATCCGAAAAATTAACAAAAAAATCAAGATCCGACCCTGCGAAACCCATAATACTTTGCCAATCATCACCAACAGAAAATAGTTTACAATTACTATTTTTGTCCATTAATGATTTGATAAGTTCATACCTTTGCGCACTGATATCTTGATACTCATCTATGAGAATGTGGTCTAAAATGTCTTTATATAAGGTTTCATTTTGTTTCAGTTCTTTTACAGCAAGATTAATCATATCTGAAAAATCAATTTGATTTTTAGAACGCTAATCATTTTCATAAGTGGTGTAAATCTTAATAGCCAGATGAACAAATGCTTTCTGTTTTGGAGACCACCTTTCATTTGATAATATTTTTTTAATATCTGCTGGCGATAAACTATATGTTTTACAGGCTGTCCCAAAATCAACTTTTTACGACACCTATAATTTCTGAGAGTTTCCAACACACGAAGTTAACATCTTAATTTCCTTAAATTTATTGCATACCTACATGGAAATCCACATATTTAACCGAAAGTTCACCAAAA
>JAUWRA010000076.1 GCA_030610815.1 Methanosarcinales archaeon | reverse complement strand
TGGCAGGTAAGTTTGTGTGGGAATTTCCACAATATGCTCATTGAGGATTTGTCGAACCATTTTTGAATGGCATTTTCGGATAGCGCTCCATCGCATCGTCCGATGATGTTCAGGAGAAGGTATTGACCTACTGTCAGGCCTTCGACTTGCTTTTTGTTGGTGTGTTTGTTTACGATGTCAATGAAGTTTAGTTCGTCTGATATAGAGAGGAGAGCTGCTGTTTTTCCGTATTGGAAGGATTTTAGTTTGATGTGTGGCAATTCTGCTGCCCTTTCTTTAAGCTCTACAATCTTTTCTGCAGTTCCGAGGTATTTTTGCCATACTTGTTTGGGCTTGCCACCAACTCTTGCCATTTCAACGGCATACCAATAGATGTGACCTTTTATTATCTTCTTTTTCAATGATACCATATAGTAGTATTAGGTCATACACTTATAAAAGCTGTTTGATTTAATCGATGTGTGTTGCAGCATTAATTTTATATTAAAAGTTAGGCTACACACATATTTGGGCGGCAACATGTCCAATGGCTAACGGTTTTCAACGAAAATTAGAGGTCAATTTGCTTTTCTTTGACAGTCAAGTCAAATGCAAAACTAAAAACCTGATAAGGTTTTTATCATATTATCCTAATTGTATCCTTAAATTCCTATTACATAATACTAAAAAGGGGATATCCATGTTCACAATAAAAAACCATCTGGAAAAACGCAATGGTCACCTCATAATCGGAGGGGTGGACACTGTTGATCTGGTTGAAGAGTTCGGGACACCACTCTATGTAACGAATGAGCAGCGCATCAGGGACAATTATCGCAGGTACCATCAGGCATTTCCCGAAGCAGACCTCTATTATGCTGCCAAGGCCAATAATAATTTCACGATCATGCGTATCCTGGCGCAGGAGGGCGCAGGTGCCGATGTATTCAGTGACGGTGAACTGTATCTTGCCCTGCTTGCAGGAATACCCAGGGAAAAGATACTTTTCAACGGGAACTCCAAGACCGACAGGGAACTGGAAATGGCTGTGGAGACCGGGGTAAAGGTATCAGTAGATTCACTGGATGAACTGCATACACTAAGCCGGATAGCATCTTCACAGAAAAAAACCATGGATATAGCCTTGAGGGTCAATCCTGATGTATCGCCTGTGACCCATCCCAAGATAAGTACAGGACTCAAGACCTCCAAGTTCGGGATACCACACAAGGAAGTTGTGGAAGCCTACAAGGAAGCAGTTGAACTCGAAGGGATAAACCCCATTGGTATGCACTGCCATATCGGCAGCCAGATACTTGACACATCCCCGTTCAGCGAAACCATCAACCGTATGATGGACCTGGTTGAACAGGTGACACGGCTTGGTGTGGAACTGGAATTCCTGGATATCGGTTCGGGCCTGGGTATCCCTTACAAGAAAGGTGAGGTCGCACCGACACCACAGGACCTGTCAGATATAGTACTCCCCATATTCCGGAAGCGGTCCCTGGCTATTGGTGTGGATTTAAAGCTTGTGATCGAGCCGGGCAGGTATTTGCTTGGAGATACTACCATCCTGCTTACCTCAGTGAATACCATGAAGAAGGCGGCAAAGAAGTTCGTGGGCGTAGATGCGGGGTTCAACCTGTTGATAAGACCGGCAATGTACGATAGCTATCACCATGTAGTAGTGGCCAATAAAGTGGCCGACCCGGTCTCCAGTATATATACGGTGGTCGGGCCGATATGTGAGACTGGTGACATACTGGCACATGACAGGGAACTGCCTGCAGTGGAGAAGGGTGATATTGTTGCCATACTTGATGCCGGTGCATATGGTTTTTGTATGAGCAGCCAGTATAACGGGCGGCCCAGGTGTGCGGAAATACTGGTCAATGAAGGTAAAGTGGATGTTATCAGGAAGGCCGAGAACTTCGATGACCTGATGGCAAAACAACTTGTTCCGGCACGGTTCTTATGAGCTTTGGTTTACAGATTGTTCAAGTATTTACCAGGGTTCACTGAAAAATACGACAGGTTTAAGTGGATTTAAAATGAAAATGGATACACAAATTTTCGGCCCGGAGCGATGGTTTTGACAGTGAAAGTAAACAGGTTTAAATGTGGATATTGTGGTGCATGTGTGAGTGTCTGTCCCCCCGGTGCTCTTGAACTTATTGAAACATGGATCGAAGTGGATGAGACATGTACTGACTGCGGGATATGTGCTAAAATATGTCCGGTTGGGGCGCTGGAGGTCCCAAAATGAAGGACCGTTATGATGTTATCGTAGTAGGTGCAGGACCCGGGGGTTCAATGACGGCAAAAACTGCAGCTAACGCGGGGCTGGATGTCCTGCTTATCGAGAAACGGCAGCAGATAGGTGACCCGGTGCGGTGTGCCGAGGGTGTAAATAAGAAATATCTTAAGGAATATATCCAGCCGGACCCTGCATGGATATCTGCCGAGGTCAAAGGTTCAAAGATATACGCACCGGACGGTGCCATGGTTGAGATGAGTGAAGAGATCGCTGGCGCTGAAGTTGGATATGTACTGGAGCGCAAAGTGTTCGACCGTGCGCTGGCAAGGGATGCTGCACTGGCCGGGGCTGAGGTAATGGTCAAGACAAGGGCAACCGGATTGTTAATGGAAGATGGTTTTGTTAAAGGCATTAAAGCAGAACACATGGATGAAAAATATAACATCCGGGCAGATATTGTGGTGGGTGCCGATGGCGTCGAATCAAAGGTAGGACGCTGGGCCGGTATTGACACAACCTTAAAGCCAAAGGATATTTGCACCTGTGCCCAGTATCTCATGACCGATATTGAGATCGATACTGATTTTTGTGAGTTCTATGTGGGGCAGAAAATCGCTCCATTGGGGTATGTCTGGGTATTCCCGAAAGGTAATAATATGGCTAATGTCGGGATAGGTATTACAGGTCATATGTCTGGCGAGGTCAGGGCAAAGGAACTTCTGGATGATTTTGTGCTGAAGCGTTACCCTGGTGGTAAGGTGATAGAATTTATAGTTGGGGGGGTGCCTATTTGTGGTACAATTGAGAGGACTGTTGCCAACGGGCTTATGCTTGTGGGGGATGCTGCACGCCAGTCAGACCCGGTAACCGGCGGCGGGATATTTAATTCCATGTGGGCAGGGGATATTGCGGGCAAGGTGGCAGCCAATGCCATTAAGCATTCGGATGTATCTGCTGAGTTCCTGCAGGAGTATGAGACGAAATGGCGTGTTGGACTGGGGCGTGACCTGGATATGAGTTTGGTTGTCAAGGAGCGGTTTACCAGACTGACAGATGATGAGCTGAATACGCTGGGCCATTCCCTTGAGGGAATTGACCTTGGCAACACTACCCTTATCGGGCTGCTGTGGGCTCTGTTCAAGGCTAATAAGAAACTATTATGGGACTTGAGGGGCATATTCAAGGGTATTAAGGATCTCGAAATGGAATCGAGTGTGGAGGTAAATTCATGAAAGATGTAGATCTTGGACCTAAATCCGGTGCTTTGTTGTTTAACAGCCTGAAAGATAAGAATAGTATTATACTGGCGGCCAATCCCAGAATTGCCCTGGTGAGCAAGGGTATATTCCAGGCTGCCAAAGATATGGATGCGGCGTTGATCGTTGAGCTTGCCAGGTCTGAATGTGACCTGAAAGGTGGGTACACGGGATTAAACCCGGCCGAGTTCTCGCGCAGGACCAACGAAACAGCCAGGGAGGTTGGATTTGACATATGGGCATTGCATGCTGACCATATCGGTATCAAGAAGGGGACACCTGAGGATATCGAGGGAACCAAGGAACTGGTGAGCGGCCAGATAGATGCGGGTTTTACTTCTTTTGCGATTGATGCGTCCCACCTGTTCAATTTCCAGGGCGGCGACCTGAGGGAGGAGCTGGCCGATAATATCAATGCTACCACTCAGGTTGGAAGGCATATCGAGGAGAAGATGGCAGGAAGGGGGTACGGCCTTGAGGTTGAGGTCGGCGAGATAGGCAGGGAGGATGAGTCTGGCAGGGTGCTGACCAGTCCTGAGGAGGGAGTCACTTTTATTACGGCGCTGAACGAGAACGGCATCAAGCCCCATGTGCTGGCTATTGCCAACGGCAGTGCTCACGGCAATACTTATGATGCCGAGGGTAACCTTGTCGAGCAGGTGTCTATCGATATTCCACGGACCATGGCTGTGGCAAAGGCTTTGAGGGACCATAACCTGGATGTGAGGATAGCCCAGCACGGTATTACCGGCACGCCCCGTGAACTGATACACAATCATTTCCCGCACGGGGATGTTGTCAAGGGTAATGTGGCTACGTTCTACCAGAATCTGGTGTGGGATTTGTTCAAGGTGTATGAGCCTGAACTGTACAGTGATATCTGGAACTGGACGCTTGAGACCTATAGGGAGCAGGGTAAGGGTAAGGCTGACAATGAGGTATTTGGCAAGTTCAGTAAGATGGCTATTAAGCAGTTCTTTGACAGGATATATGGTGTGGGCGAGGATACGAAGCAGGCTATTGATGCTCTGGCGTATGCCGAGACATTGGTGTTCTTGAAGGCGTTCAATGCAGGGGGCACGGCGCAGATCGTCAGGGATGCGATGAGGTAGGGTAGAGGATTGTTCTCCTGTGCGGACTGAAGTAGAGCTCTAATAGGGGATAATCCTGAAAAAACGTTATATACAGGCCTTGGACATTTGTCCGGGGTATACCGTGCTGTGACAAAAAAAGTATATACTTAATTAACCAATTTAATGCATAATCAATTGAGATTATCGAGGTTTTTAATGACAACGGTAACAGCATATATCGAAAAGGATTTGGAAACAGGCTTATATGTGGCAATCGTCCCGGGAATTCCTGGCGCCCATACTCAGGCAGAAACACTTGATGAACTTCAGGATAACCTAAAAGAGGTATTGGACCTTTGCCTTGAAGAGATGGAGCCCGAGACCAAACAACATTTGCCTCAATTTGTTGGAATACAGCAAGTTGAGGTGAGTAGTTGACAAGGCTAAAGATAATTGATGCCAGAAAAATGGAAAAGCTCCTTCTCAAATTAGGTTTCGAGAAGGTTCGCCAGAAAGGAAGTCATGCTTTCTACAAACATCTTGATGGCAGGACTACTACTATCCCGCATCATCCCGGAAGAGATTTAGCGCGTCCACTGATAAAAGAAGTTTTAAGGGAAATAGAACTCAGTGATGAGGGATATAACGAATATTTAAAGAAGTTGTAATCAACCATGCCTTTTTTTCTGTATATCCAGGATGATAATAAGAATAATAGAACCTTTTGCGCTCCCATTTATTGTATCCACTTTTGCTAAGAGATCAGTATATCCATAATCCTGTTCTATGAACAACCAGTTCACGCTGCCGGAAATCCTTGCAATAACCATCCAGGCTTTATGCAATGAACAGAACAACCTTACGCTGTTCTCCACTATTATTTCCACATTTCATTAATTTAAATTTCAGATCACTTTTTCGATAAATACCAGCCAGTCCCCCTTTTCAAGGGTTACATTGTCAAGTTCTGAAGCCGGGAATATCGTATCTCCTCTGTTTACCTCTATAACCACTATCTTCAGGATGTCTTTTGGTTTCTTACCGATCTCTTCCATTGTCACTTCTCTCTCGTTCACATCAACGCCGTATCTGGATGTTAAAAGGTCATCAAGGAGTTTTGTTGAGAGTTTATTTTTTATCGCCAGGACCATCAGTCTTCCACCGGTTATGGATGGTGTGATAATGTAGTCTGCTCCGCTCTGGCGCACTAATTTTTTGTTCTCTATTTCGTTCGCTCTTGAAATAATGGTTATCTTGGGGTTAAGGTTCTTTGCTGAAAGACCAATCAGCACATTGGTGTCATCCCTTCCGGTTGTGATTATTATGGTTTGTGCTTTTTCTACTGCAGCTTTTTTGAGTATGTTCTCCTTACTTGCATTGCCAAGTAATGCGGTAATATTATTGTCTGCTGCATACCGTATGAATTCTTCATTATTGTCAATAACCACAAACTGTTCTATGTCATATTTTTTGTTGAGCAGTTCGTCCACAACGGCCTGACCTGTCATGCCATAGCCGCAGATTATAATATGATTCTTAAGTTTTTTATGCAACTTCTTTAGCTCCCATTCTTCTCGATATTGCTGGTATACGAATTGATAAGCTGTTCCAATGAATATCAGCCAAACGAACATCCTCCCGGGTGTGATAAAAAAAGCATCAAACATCCTTGCGAGAGGTGAGACTGGCACGATGTCCCCGTAGCCCACTGTCGTGACCGTGACCATTATGAAATATATGGCATCAATAAAACTAAACACGCCTGTTGGATCATTATGGTCAAGCATTCCACCCGGATCAAAATAGTTTTCAAGAAACCATAGGATAAAGGCAAGTATTAGAATGAAGGTCATTACAAGTACAAGGCGAATTGCGACCATTCCAAAGGGAGACCTCTTCTCCTTCAAGTACAAATAATGCCATTTTAGTGCCATCTTATCACTTGATATAATCTATAATCCTTTTCAACTAAAACTATTTGGGAAACACGACTGCAACAGTTTTTTTTCACCGACAATTCTTCAACCGTTCAGGCTCAGAACATCAAATACGCAAACAGTGACACAATCACGACAGTAACCAGATTCAGCCACAACCCAGCCCTGGCCATCTGGGGAATAGTAACATAACCCGACCCGAACACTATGGCATTAGGTGGAGTAGCCACCGGCATCATGAACGCCAGGGACGATGATATAGCGACCGCAGCCATAATCCCGAACGGGGAGATGCCAAGGGTTACTGCAATGGATGCGGCAATTGGCATCAGGATAGTGGCTGTGGCTGTATTTGACGTGATCTCTGTGAATATCTTTGTAATAAGAACAGTTGCCAGGATCAACAGGAATACAGGCATAGCCACAAGGAACGTAAAACTCTGGGATACCCATTCAGCCAGGCCCGTTTCTGCAAACCCCCTGGCAATAGCGAACCCTCCACCCATCAGGAGTGCAACCCCCCATGGTACTTTTTCAGTATCCTCCCATGAAAGTAGTGAAGCCTCCTCCCTGGCAGGTATTATAAACAGTAGCAGTGCCCCGGTAATAGCGATACTGGCATCTGTAACCTGGGGCAGGTACTTGCCCCACAACAGCCCCCGGGTCATCCACAAGACCGCCACCAGCGTAAACACCATAAGCACATGTTTCTCCTCCCTGGTTATCTTACCCTGCCCGGCCATCTCAGCCTTTATGACCTCACCACTGCCCGGTATCTCATCTTTCTGGATACGGTAACCGATATGGGTCAGATAGAACCAGGTGATGACCAGCATGACAGAGGCCAGGGGAAACCCGAAGTATGCCCATTCAAAGAAGTTTACCTGTACCCCGAACATGGACTGGTAGATACCTGCGAATATCAGGTTGGGCGGCGTCCCCACCAGTGTTGCCATCCCGCCTATGGATGCTGCATAGGCAATGGAGAGCATCAGTGCCACATTGAAATCAGGGTCGGATCTTTTTGCAGATATGCTTGCGATCACGGCGGTCCCTATCGGCATCATGACCATGGCAGTGGATGTATTTGAGATCCAGGCAGATAAAAAGGCAGTGGCAATCATAAAACCTGCTATGATACGCCTGGGACCAATGCCTATGGTGTGCACCACAAACAGGGCAATGCGCTTATGCAGGTCCCACTTCTCCATGGCAATGGCAATGAAAAAGCCACCTAACATGAGGAATACGATATGGTGTCCGTACTGTGCTGTTACATCGCCTACCTTCATGGCACCGAATGCAGGTAAGACAACGATGGGCAGCAGTGCTGTGGCAGAGATGGGGATAGCCTCGCTTATCCACCATATAGCCATCCAGATCGTAACACCTGCTACAACTGTGGCGGCCGGGGACAGGCTTTCAGGTTCGGTCAGTAGGGTTAGAATAAAAAAGAGCGGACCGATAACAAGACCTGACCTTTGCCTTATACCTTTCTTCACACTTACATAGTTAAAACCATTATATTTAAATTATATTAGATTTACCTGCTTGTGGAGGTATGATATATTGTTTAAAAAAATGATTTTTTTACTTGTGTTGTTTACATTATTAACAGCAGGCTGTACAGAAAAGGATTCTACAACTATCTCAACAAGTGATGGCGAGGGTGATGTGGATATTAGTTTCAATGTCCCTGAAGGCTCTGAAAATGAATGGTGCCCGGTTGGAATGACAGTGGATATTGCAAATCCGCAGACCTTTGAGATAATAAGCATGGAAATCGTAGGTATTGAGACAGTTGACGGTGTTGAGATGTGTAAGTCTTTCATTGACCCAAATACGGATGGTATGAACGCAAAAATGACATACATGTTTTCAGAGGACGGCGAGACTGTTGAATGGATGTATTATGATGCTAACGGGAATATTATCTGGCAGATGAGCGTGAAAGACGGCACGATGACCATGACCGATATGGCGGGTAATGTAAATAGTTACGATCTGACCTAAGGATCTTATACAAATTCAAGCATTTTCCCTTCCGGTTTTTGATTGGAATGGTACTTCTCTTTTTTTACATGTTCATGGCAAAACCCTGCCACAATTATCAATACCCAATCCTGTTGCCTACTGCGGCAGCTTCACCCGTAGCGTGAACTGGTACAGCACCCTGCCGCCTTCCCCCTACTCGACGAGCAACATCGCATAGTCGCTGAAGTGGAGTGCCGCCTTTCGGTGGCGGATGAGATGGGAAAGACAGTCGAGCAGAGCCTCAAACAAATAGAGCGCCTGTACCAGAGCATCCTGAAGCGGGTATTCGAGGGCAAGCTGGTGCCCCAGGAGCCGAATGAGGGGGTGCTTGAGCGGATACGATACGAAAAAGAGATACATGAAAAGAACAAATAACTAAAACGGAGGAAAACTCGTGGCAATAAAGCCTGATGAATGGTTGAGACAGGCCCAGTATGATATGGAAACAGCAGACTACCTATTCGAAGGTGAGAGATATTTCTATGCTGTTTTCATGTGTCACCTGTCAATTGAAAAAGCGCTCAAAGGGCTGTATGTTAAAAGATTCAACAAAACGCCACCTAAAACA
Source organism: Methanosarcinales archaeon (assembly GCA_030610815.1). Classification (GTDB taxonomy): domain Archaea; phylum Halobacteriota; class Methanosarcinia; order Methanosarcinales; family Methanocomedenaceae; genus Methanocomedens_A. The sequence goes on along the minus strand of JAUWRA010000076.1, from coordinate 1,991 downwards.
CATAGTCTAATATATCTCATTGAATTCATTAACATTGATATTCCTGGGAACCACTATGATGTGATATTTACACTTAATAGAATCAGCGTTCCTGCACGATATCCAGACAATCTGCAGACAATATTGAAAGAGTTTAATAAATCAAAAACCATTGAAGTAATTGAGCAGAGCAAGGAAGTATTGAAATGGTTAAAAACAAAGTAAAAGATGCAGTTACTTTCCTGCAACAATGCCTGATAGAAACAGGACTGGATGTTTCAAAGATAATTATATTCGGTTCACAGAGCAGAGACAATGCCACAGAGGACAGTGATATTGATATTGCCATTATTTCAAAGGATTTCCGCAACAAAGATATTTTTGAGCGAGCTCGGTTAACAAAGGATGCCGAGATAAAAACAATTCGAAAATTCATGGTCCCCCTGGACATTGTTACGCTTACATCAGAAGAATTTGAAAATGAAACCTCACCTGTAGCCGAATTTGCCAAAAGCGGGAAAATAATGTTTGCAGCTTAACATCCGGTTTTAAACATGAACAACGAATCTGCAACCATAGTACAGCGCCTCTGGAACTACTGCAACGTCCTACGTGACGACGGCGTAAGCTACGGCGATTATGTAGAACAACTGACCTATCTGGTCTTCCTGAAAATGGCCCATGAGCACACACGCCAGAAATCAAAACCCATACCTCGCCCCCGAAGCCTCCTGCGGCAGTTTCACCCGTATTGTAAACTGGTACAGCACCCTGCCGCCCTGCACTCGCAAATACTTCGAACTCTCCTTCTTACTGCCCCCCAGCACCTTCATTAACATGTCCGCTTCAGTATTGCACAATGATGTTGTGTATTGACCTGACCAACCTGCAAGCTGTAAAACCAGTTTTTCATCTATTGCAGGATAATATTTAACATTTAAACAGCCAATTAATACTGGGAGTATTGATTTGAAAGAAAAGACTGCACGTGACCTGGTTGTTACGATTGCCATAATCCTTGTATCATTAACATTCATTATTTCTTTTAAAATCATTATCTACTCATTCTATACCGGGACATTGATCTGGGGTATCATAGTTATACTTCCAATATTATTTTTCATGGCTATTTTACTCGGAACAGTAATATTGGTCCTGAACCGTCTTAATCAGGGATTATTTCGCTCAATAACGTTTAGTGACCTTGAATTCAGTGATTTAAAAATTCTTGACAAAACACATACCAAGACCAGGAATAAGATAGTAATTGTCACCAAATGTAGTCTGGTTTCGGCAGTAATCATTTCAATATTCATTTTGATTTACTCATTCTTTACAATGACATTGCTATGGGGTATCACAGCCGTGGTTATGATAATGATTTTAACACCTGTATTGTCGGGATTTTTAGCATTGATCAAATTCCTGTTAGTTGATGAAAACAAAACCTCCTGAAAAACCCTCCCCTCTCCACCTTAAGGTACTTAGAACTCTACTTCTTGCTTCCCTCCAGCACCTTCATTATCCCGGTCGCTGCATGCCTTACAGCCTTAAGTGAATAAAAAAAATCCAATCAAACCAGCGTCAAATCCCTGAATACCTCAAAATGCTTCCTGTCAAATATCTCGATAAGGACATCGGTATCCACAAGGATCAATATCGTATCTCCTCTCTTTTTTCAGACAACTCTTTCAACAGGGCATCTTTGTCTTTAACTTCAACAAAACCACGCAGTTCTTTTAATTTGTCCAAATTCCACCGGGATATTACCATCCTCTCAAAAAAATCACTGAAACTCTCCCTGGTTCCCTTAATGGACAGGAGCATCCTGTAAACATCTTCCCTGATAATGATTGTTTTGGAGGTCATAGTTAAACATATATTTGTGGATTCCTGGTAAATAGGTCATATCCATATACACCCGAAATTAAAAATATGTGGAATTATGGTTTAAATAAATCTTCAAGACATTTCAAGAAAATCCAACCCTCTCCACATACAGGTCCCTGTCC
>JAUWRA010000102.1 GCA_030610815.1 Methanosarcinales archaeon | reverse complement strand
TTTCTATCCAGAACTACCCATAATCGGAAGTACAATAAGTTCATTCACCCTTTTTCCTGAAAAACAGCCACTGTTCCTTACCGCCCCGGTTTTTGGTCCTGATAAGACAGTACACACCTGATAGCCGCTGCCCCTCCATCCTGAAGATTATCTTTCCTTTTTCATCATCCACTTCCAAAGGCTCGAATGTGCCCCGGTCCCATATCCTTACAGTTCCGGCCCCGTAATGCCCTTTTTGAATCTCCCCCTCAAAGTCGGCATATTCCAGGGAGTGGTCCTTGGTTGGTATTGCCAGCCTTTTCACTCCAGGCTCGGTTGGTGGTTCCTTTGGCACTGCCCAGCTCCTGAGCACACCCCCCATCTGTAACCGGAGGTCCCAGTGTAACTTTTTTGAATCATGTTCCTGGATAACAAAGACACTTTCGCCTGAAGATTTACCGGCGCCTACGGGTTCAGTTATCCCGGAAGAATTACGTTCATTCCTGTATTGTTCAGTTTTCATTCCACTCCCTTCCTCGGGCATAGATGTTGCAGTATACATATGCCATGTTCAGGTTTGCGGGCACTGCACACTGCACGGCCATGTAGTATTAACCGGTATGACAAGTCGCTCCACTCCTCCTTCGGGGCCAGCTTCATCAGGTCCTGCTCGATCTTATCCGGGTCGGTATTTAGGGTCAGCCCCAGCCTGAAGGACAGCCGCTTCACATGGGTATCCACTGCAATCCCTTCAGTGATGTCATAGGCGCTGGACAGTACGACATTTGCAGTCTTTCGGCCCACACCTGGCAAGGTAATCAGTTCTTCCATGGTACCAGGGACATTACCGCTGAAATTTCCAAGGATTGCAATACTACTGTTCTTGATGTTCTTTGCTTTCTGTCTGTAAAAACCTGTAGACCTGATATCCTGTTCCAGTTCCTGCAGGTCAGCGTCGGCAAATTCATTTATCCCTTTGTATTTCCTGAAGAGTTCTTCAGTTACCATATTAACTCTTACATCAGTACACTGGGCCGAAAGGATAGTAGCTACAAGCATCTGGTGAGGTGTTTCATACCTGAGTGCAGTCCTTGAAATTGGATACTCATCCTTAAGCAGCCTGATCATCTCAAGCATCTGCCCGGCCGGTTTCATGAAAAAATAAAGGAGATATGAATAGATAATAGTTGTGATTCCAGCTGTGGTTCCGGTTGTGATCCGCTTCGTTATTCTATCCTGGCAAGATAGCGTTCTGCTGAGACCGCAGCCAGGGCACCATCACCAACTGCCGTAGCTACCTGGCGCAGTAATGTGGTCCGGCAATCTCCGGCTGCAAATATCCCTGGTACTGAAGTGGACAGGTCAGGACCTGTAATAAGAAAACCGTTCCCATCTTTATCGGCTTCGACAAAATCCGTGCCAGGTTCCACACCCACATACATAAACACGCCCCCTACCTGTATCTCTTTGATCTCATCAGTTAGCTTGTTCTTGACCATTACCTTTTCAACGGTGTCTGTACCTTCGATCGACTGCAGGTTGGAGTTCCAGACAAACTCGATCTTAGGGTTCTTGAAAGCCCTTTCCTGGTTTATCTTTTCAGCCCTCAGTTCATCCCTGCGGTGGATGACATATACCTTGTTGACCATTTTGGTAAGGAAGATGGCTTCAACAATGGCACTGTCGCCGCCGCCTATCAGTGCAACGTCCTTTCCTGTAAAGAAAAAACCATCACACGTAGCGCAGGTAGATACGCCCCTGCCTGTGAATTCGTCTTCGCCGGGCACACCCAGTTTCTTTGGCCTGGTACCTGTGGCAACAATTATGGATCTGGTCTTGAACTCACTATCAGAGGTCACGACTGTCTTGACGTCACCTCTGTCCTTGATCTGCCTGACATCGGCAAACTTTATTTCAAGGTTGAACTTCTTAGCATGTTCTTCCATCTTCTCCATCAGTTCCATGCCGCTAACCTCGGGAAAACCCGGGTAGTTCTCAAGCATATGGGTCTTGATGATCTGCCCGCCTAATCCAACTTTCTCGATAAGCAGGGCATTCATCATTGCACGTTTGGCATATATGCCTGCGGAAAGTCCGGCAGGACCGCCACCTATTATGATCACATCATATACCATTGTTAACCATCCATTGTTATTTATCCTGGAATAATACTGAGTAGTCTATATTCCCTTTTCCAATCATTATACTTTTGTCAGGACTTTGCTGTCAAATCTTTTTGTGGTGAGGTTTATTTTACAGTTTCATTCTATGTGTCTGATCCATAATTCATTTTATAGTCTGGTGCATAAAGACAAGATGTCTTTTGGAATATCGATACCAATTGAGCAATAAAGAGCAATGAAGTTAAATTATATTAAGATAAAATATAATCCAACCGGAGGCTAATATGAGGACCTTCCAAATTTCCATCCAAAAAGAAGAAAAATTCTATGTTGCAAGATGTCCGGAACTTGGAGTAACATCTCAAGGCGAAAGCCTTGAAGACGCACAAGCAAATGTCAAAGAAGCAATAGAACTCTATATTGAAAGTTTTGGCACAGAAAACCTGCCAAGCGAAACGTCAAGACCATACTGGACCACTGTGGAAGTTGCGCATGCCTAAACTACCAGTCTATCTGGAAAAAAACTTGTGTCAGTGCTGAAAAAAGCAGGTTTTATCGAGGTACGTCAAAGAGGGAGTCATGTTTCAATGCAGAGAATTACTCCTGGTAAAACCTATAGAACAGTGGTTCCTCTACACAAAGAACTTGCAAAAGGAACATTACTTGACATTCTTCATCAAACCGGGTTGAGTAGAGATGACCTGGAAGAACTGCTCAAGTGAAAAACCAAATACACGCCTCCCCCTTTTTTTTCTCCCCCCAGGCTTCCCGTCTCCTGCCACCCCCACGGCACTCCGGCGTCCTAGCCCTTACTAAATAGCAACATTACTTTCACCCCGCTTGGCTGCATTTTATATCAAACTTAGGCAATATTAGATATACTACAATATTAGAGATTACTGCTAACAGCACCCATCAGCAATATAATCAGCAATATAATCAGTGATTTTCGGTATGAATATGCACCAGACACTCCAGAAATACTTTGGCTATACAGAATTCCGTCCGCACCAGGAAGATATTATCAGGGATGTAGTGGATAAAAAAGACACTTTTGTGTTAATGCCTACCGGCGGCGGGAAATCGTTATGTTACCAGCTTCCTGCACTCCTGATGGAAGGCCTGACCGTGGTCATCTCACCGCTGATCTCACTGATGAAGGACCAGGTGGACAGTTTAAGATCAAATGGCATAGCAGCTGCATATCTCAATAGCACCCAGTCAACTGCAGAAGCAGAAGAAATTACAACTGCGATCATGGATGGACGGATCAAGATCATTTATATGGCACCTGAGCGGCTTTTAATGTCCCAGACCCTTAAATTACTGGAGGATGCGAAGGTTAGCCTGTTCGCTGTTGATGAAGCACACTGCATCTCTGAATGGGGACATGATTTCAGGCCAGAGTACAGGAAGATCAGGACATTGAGGCCAAGATTCCCAAACGTTCCAATAATTGCCCTGACGGCAACAGCCACTACGAAAGTACAGGAGGATATCACAGGCCAGCTAAACCTGGCTGGCTGCAATACCTACATGGCAAGCTTTGACCGCCCAAACCTTCTCTACCAGGTCTGGTCCAAGCAGGATGCGTACGATCAATTGCTCAAGTATCTGGAAAATTGTAGGGGCAATTCCGGTATAATCTATTGCCAGAGCCGGAAAACCGTGGATACACTAACAAAAAAGCTCCAACGAAGCGCGTTCAGGGCCCAGCCATACCATGCCGGCCTTTCCGACATCCAGCGGGCCAGGAACCAGGAAAGTTTCATAAAGGACGATACCGACATCATTGTTGCCACCATTGCCTTCGGTATGGGGATCGATAAACCCAATGTGCGTTTTGTCATACATTATGACCTGCCCAGGAACCTTGAAGGCTACTACCAGGAAACCGGGAGGGGAGGACGGGACGGATTGGCTTGTGACTGCATCCTGTTCTTTAGCCATGGGGACCGTTATAAGATAGAGTATTTCATCAACAAGAAGAACAGCAAAAAGGAGCAGGACATTGCATTGGCCCAGCTCAGGGCAATGACAGATTACTGCGAGAGCAGAACCTGCCGTCGTGGGGTATTGCTAAGTTATTTTGGTGAGGATATAGGTGGAACAAATTGTGGAATGTGTGATGTCTGCATCTCACCCAGGGAAACATTTGACGGCACCGGAGCCGCACAAAAGCTTCTGGCATGTGTGGAAGAACTTGACCAGCGGTTCGGAATGAATCATGTGATCGATGTCCTGGTCGGCTCAAAGAATAAGAAAATAACTACAAAACGCCATTACCTTCTGAAAAGTCATGGAGCAGGGCGCGATTATTCCAAAGCACAGTGGCAGTCCATTGCCAGGGAAATGATACAGCAGGGGGTGTTGTGTGTTGAGGGTATCAGGTATCCGTTACTGACCCTGAACCAGGATAGCAGGGAAATACTGGATGGAAACCAGGCTGTCAGCTTAGTGAAACCGGCAGAAGAGAGGCAGATAATACGCCAGCAAAAAAATATATCTGCTGAAACCGGATTATTCGACAGGTTAAAACGGCTCAGGAAAACACTGGCTGACAAAAAGAACCTGCCGCCATATATCATATTTTCAGATACTAGCCTGGAACAGATGGCTTCGAACTTACCCAAAACACACCAGGAATTCCTGGACATAACAGGTGTCGGAGAGAACAAGTTGAAAAAATATGGTGATGCATTCTTAGCCGAGATCGTAGATCATGTTACAGGAAAGCCTGTGCAAAGTCCGAAATTGCCCCGGGCTGTGCAAGGCAGGTTATCTGCCACGCAGCAGGAAACTCTTGACCTTTACAGACAGGGTCTTACAATCCAGCAGATCGCCAATATCAGGAACTTATCTTCCAGTACAATTATCACCCATATTGAGAAACTGATCCTGGCAGGCGAGATCGATTCTATAGACGAGTGGGTAGATACACACAAGCAGCAGGCTATCCAGAAGGCAATATCAGATGTTGGGGCCGATTACCTGTCCCCCATCAAAGAGAAATTGGGCGATGATTGTATGTATAATGAGATTAAACTGGTGCGGGCTACTGTAATGGCAGCCGCATGCCAAGTTTAGGTTACTGAAGTCTTAATTCTTGATTTCTGTTTTTCCCAGGAACCTGTCTGCTGTTTTGGCCCCGCCAAACACATCCTCACGCTGCCCCTTCTTATTAGTGAACATTCCTATCAACACCAGCAGCAGACCGAGTTCAGGAAAAACCTGTACCACGACTCCTCCCAGAAGCACCAAAAACATTGCAGCCATGCCCTTCATTGCACCTTTCCGGTATGATTCCAGTTTTGTGCGCCTGAATATGCGAATATCCCGCAAGGTTAAAAACGCCACCACTACAAAGGCCGCCACAGAGATTGCAAAATAATACATGTTTTAATCCCTTTTCTTATGATGCAGGTATTCCTTGATCATGGCTGGGAAGGACCTTGCTTCCACAAACCTTAATCCCAGTTGTTCCGCCCATTTCTGCACACCCATGTCCGATGCCACTACAGCCGCATCAAGTTCCTTGGCCAGCAGCAACACATCAATATCAGGTCCGCTGTCCAGGATACCGTATCTGAGGGCTGTGCGGTATTTATCCCTGAACTTTCCCACAACACTACCAATTACGTCACGTTCAATTTCTATCTCGATATTTTTTTTATCCTGTGCACTGGACGTGAGAAATAAGCATTCGGTAGCAGCTTCCCAGATGGAATCCTCGGCAATGGTCATACCTTTGTTGATACGGCTTCGCATGTAATCCACGTATTCATAGAATATCTTTGAAGGTATCTTTACCTCATAGCGGTCCGGCGTTTTTTTAACCAGCCAGGTATCGATCTTGGCGATCACTTCCTCCTCGCAGCCATTGTTCTTGATAAAACCATACAGTTCATTATAGACAGACGGGTAGGGTATATAACAACTGAGTTCGTATGATAATCTGGCCTCTGCAATAATATCCATGATGCTGTTAACCCCTTCACACAGGGTCTTGTACCCTTCCTTCTCCCTGGTTGCAGAGTCTGTCAATGCACTGGTATCAAGCACAAACCGCTGTCGTAACATAATAGAACACCCAATAACATATTGACAGTTGTAGATACTAAAGTTTTGCTATATGAATTACCTGTCTTTCAACAATATTTATTTATGTATTCAAAATATGTAATATCTTTCCTTATACGATGCTTTTCTGTCATATCCACTTTTATGATCAATCATTGTTAAATAAGGATACATAAATATAGCAGTTCAATTCTGTAGATTATGGAATAGGTGCTATGTATAAGCAGGAATATGAAACTGTCGAGATTATTAACAGCAATGCTCGTTCATCAAGTTTTACTGCGGCGGTAGAAGAAACTGTAGAACTATTTGTGAATAATGCGCGTATAGCTTCCATCTTAACATCTCCTGGAAAGCTTGAACAACTGGCGGTTGGATATCTTGTATGTGAGGGTTTTGTCAGTGCTGCATCTGACATCCAGGATGTCAGGATCGATAGCGGAAACAGGATTTATGCTGAAATCACTCAAAACGACCATTTCGATATTAGGCTGGAGATCCGCTCATCCGGATGCATAGGTGTTAACTGGGAGGATAATGAGGATGTCAAGGTGGAATCAGATATTCATTTCCATCCTGATATCATTCAAGGTTCGCTTCACTACCTGGAATCTGAAATATACCGGCAGACCAGGGGCACCCATGCCGCTTGTATTATTGACAGGCAAGGTGATTGCATTGCCTGTGCCATTGATGTGGGGCGGCATAATGCTGTGGATAAGGCTGTCGGACAGGCATTAATGGACGGTTTCAACCTGGGTGAGTACTATATCCTGTCCACAGGACGACAGCCGGCTGGTATGGTAATGAAGGCAGCACGGGCAGGTATACCCATGGTGGTGACAAAGGCTGCACCTTTAAATAGCGGTATTGAGGCTGCAAGGCGCACAGGTATTTGCCTTGTGGGGTTAGCAACTCCAGGTAGTATGATGGTTTTTTCGAATCAATGGCGCATTGATGGGTGTTGAACTGGAGAATTTGGGCAGTGTCCTTACTTTTCAGTGGATTTCCTTAACTCTTCCAACCCGGCCATCTTCTAATTGGACTTTTATTCCATGTGGATGATGTGAAGACTTAGTTAATATTTTCTTTACAACACCTTGGGTTATTTTCCCGCTCCTTTGATCTTGTTTTAAAATAATACCCACATTTAATCCTGGTTTTATGTTTTTTCTGGTATTGCTTTCGTTCATGATCACACCGCAGTCTTTACATTGTTGAGTTACTCTGCTATCTTGACAGAATCCATATTCAATTTTTTGTGATAAAATACCATATTTTTCCTATCATAAACGTAGTCGGGAAATAAGAGTATAACAAAATTTCAAGTGCACCGACCGGGATTCGAACCCGGGTAGTGGGCTTGGAAGGCCCAAGTCATAGCCGCTAGACCATCGGTGCACAATGGAATTGTACTTCATGTATAGTCTTATTCGATTTAATTGTTGCGGATGTTTCAGTATCTTCGAATAACTATCTAATTTTATCTTAATAACTATACTCCGCAGCTGAGCTGCGTGGTATAGTAATCAAATCAAATAATAAGTCTCTCCATGTGAGTCGAGCTTCCCATTGCCTTGAACATTTTATTATTATTATTATTACCTATTTGGGTCATATATGTTATGCTAAACAATACATTTATTTAATTCAATTTGTAAAAGAGTTGGACGAGACACCATGGATATTATAATTTTAGCTACTTTCGGTATTCTTTCCAGTATTCTGGTGTTCGGTATCAAAACAGGTCTTGGATGTGGTTTTGCAGATATCAGGAAACGTGAGATCGTAGTGATCTGTGCAGGTTATTTCGTAATTTCAATAATTATGGGTTACCTTGTTGGTGCTGTTTCTAATGATTTCCTTGAAACAATATCAGGCGTTGGATTATCGTTTCATGTACTACTGGCTGGCCTGATGATCGCCGCCGGGATATATACCCAGAAGCAGTGGAACTGCGGTTGTGATGTAAGCAGGCGCACATTTGTCTTTCTATCCTTACCCTGTCCGGTCTGCCTGAGCGCTCTTTTTATTGCCACCACAATGCTTGCTGCTGCTCTTGATCTTAACGGTATCGTGATCGGGGTTATGGTAGGGTCGATCTTCTTCCTGTCGGCACTTGCCTCATCATTCTCATTCAGACGGCTGGGAAAGACACCCGGAACACTTGGAAGCGTAATGATGTTTGTAGGTATCTTCTACGTGCTCGGGGCTGTGCTGGTACCGGCGTATATGCAAAGTAAGACACTGATAGTTCCCCAGTTGACACTGAACACGGGTGCGATGCTCGCATCGTTTGCCGTTCTTGTGCTGTTCATCACGGCAGGATTTGCCGCACACCACTTGAGGGAATGTTAAAATGGACGCCTCTTCTTCAATTTTTGTTATCCTATACACAGTATCCACTTCACTTATGTATCCTGTGATCCTGCTGATCCTGATGTTTGTGCTATGGGCACTGGTATCGATCGGGGAATTCCTGTCAGAGTATTCGAAACGGCATAGGGACACCATGAGCCTTGAGGAGGTCTGCACGCAGATCAGGACCGAGATGAGCAACCAGTCAACAGATAGTGCAGTGCGCCATTTGCGCAGTATCGACCAGAACCACCTGGTGACATCGTTTGCAAAGGAGGCGGCACAGCATCTTGAAAATAATAAATTCCGGGAACTGGAGCGGTTATTCGGAGAGTATGAGGTCAAGCTGGCAGCCCGGCTGGAGAAAACGAGGATCATGGCCATAGTTGCGCCCATGTTAGGTCTGATGGGGACACTGATCCCGATGGGACCTGCCTTGATCGGACTTTCAAAGGGTGATGTGGCCGCGCTGGCTGATAATCTCATTATTGCTTTTTCAACGACTGTGCTGGGATTGTTCGTCGGGAGTGTCGGTTATGTGATGACCCTTATCCGGAGGCGGTGGTACCAGTATGACCTGGAAGATATCGAGTATGTTCTTGAGAGCATGCTGGAGGATACATGAGATCAAGGCGCCTGAGGAGACGGAGAAAAGGATTGCTTGACCATGAGTCCGAGTCCAATCCTTTAAGCGGTGTTGCCAATCTGTTCGATGTTGCCATGGTGTTTGCGGTCGCACTGCTGATCGCGCTCGTGATGTCCTATCATCTGCCCGAGATGCTTGACCCGGATGCAAGTTTTACTGTGGTCAAGAATCC
>JAUWRA010000108.1 GCA_030610815.1 Methanosarcinales archaeon | reverse complement strand
GGACTTCTATCTCCTCTGCTGTCGAAAGACCTGCTTCATCAAAAACCTCCACTTTTAGAATGTAAAAACCAGGTTTGTAATTTGTATGGTTCAATGTGCCTTTTAACATGCCTGTATCCGAATCTAAAACCGAAATTTGAGACAAATTTTTTTGATCAAGCTGTATTCTTGGAGGATTCGGAGTATTAGAATATAAAGTTGCAAAATTTTTATGATATAAAGTGGCTACAACATAATCAGTATCATCAAGACCATTGAAATTACTGGCTGTAACAGATACTTCAAACGAAATATCTTTCCCTAGTAGACTTGTGTCGTAAATAACATTATCAATTGTTGGAGGTGCATTTGTATTTCCCCCAACAACTGTTACACTCGCCGCTATATCGACTGCATTGGCTGGCATTATCAAAACTATTATTGATGCTAACAATAATAATGATTTTACTTTCATAGCGACTCACATTTTTCTAGATTTCTTTTTATCACTGAACTTAACCAATAACAGCATCATTGCGATCAGGTAAATCCCTTCAAAACCGGGTATTGATTTTCCTACTTTCAGTGATACCTCTTCTACTGGGGTTTCCTTTCCGCTGTAGATCACTTTCCCCTTGATCAGATAATCGCCCTTGGATTCAAGCTTAAAATATGATACTAATTCTGCTTCCTCATATTTCTCAACTTGGAGTTCTTCACTAGTAATTGTATCAATAAGATTCCCGTCTTTGTAGACTTCTCCCGAGAATTTTGCTGCAGTTCCAATCTCTCCGGTATTTTTGAAAAATGCATAGACTTTGACCATTGAACCTACTGTTGGTTCACCTTCAATAATTATATCAGTAAGATTACCTTGTCTGGTAAAAGTCCCTACTGGGAATATTGTAAAAGTTAAATCACTTGATCTTAATATTTTTTCATTCAAAGATACTGTCACATTTGCCGTATAGTCTCCAGGTATGTTCTCATCTGTTGTTTTCCATTCAGCGATGATAGCCTCTGTAACAGAAGGTTTGATTGTTGTTTCATCATAAATGAAACTCTGTATTATTTCTCCATCTTTGAGTATAGTAACCTTGATTTCTGGAGTTGCGACAACATTTCCGGTATTTCTAAACATAGTCTCGATCTTAAGAGGATAATTTGGTTCAATATCATTAACAGAGATTCCATTTACAACTCCATCTATAATCTGATCGCCAGTAACAATAATTATAACTTCTGAAGACCCACCAACAATAAGAGATTGTTGACTGCCAGATTCATCCGATTTTTTTGGAATACTTCTTACGACGAGTTCTCCAGTGTACTTTTTACTCGCCGCATCAGGAGGTATTTGAAATTTGACAATTACCGAAGTCTTACTATTAGCAGGTACTTTGACACTTTGAATTTGTGTATTAGGATCTGGATAGTAAAAACTTACCCATTCTCCTATGTCTCCAGAAGAAGATAGAGAATAGTTCATGTCTTCCGAGTCCATATTTATGATTGTCAATATATTTTCATATGTATATCCTTTTAATGAATTATCAAATACCATATCACCTGGAGATATACCGAAACTTAAGGCATCTACTGATTGTACCATCATAATCAATATAATCAATATCATTACTTTTTTCATATTTATTCCTCAAATCGTTTCATCAATTGACATTAGAATAATGATTATTACTTATATAAAAAAATAGAAAAGAGATGTTTTGTATCTCTTTTCATTCTTACAATTTGCTTTATGCCATTACTAGGGTTATTGTACTCACATAGACATTTGCAGATGTACCATAAGGTGCAGTTATGTCAAAGTCTATCTGTGTAGGTGTGCAAGGCTGTAATGGATTATTCAACGTCTGCAGGTTATTGGATAGTGAGTCTATGTCATATCCAAGCAAATGAACACTTAGAGCGCTTGCAGGGATAGTCTGTTGTGGCGAATTTTGTCCAATCATATCAGTGGCACTTATCCGCATGCAAATTTCGACATTACCCTGATTCTTAATAGTTGGTCTATCAGGTGTATTCCAATCCTCATCACCAGCAATTACTTTTCTTGAATTTATAATTAGTGGTCCATAATTAATTGCCGTAAAGTCAGTCTCAAAAGCCTTAAGGCTCATGTATTCAACAAGTAACAATCCTATGCTCGCCTGATCACTATTCTCTTCGCAAGCGCCTCCCTTATCGACAACCTTGAAATACACTTGATAATCGCCAGGTGCGTCATGATTTGTCAGATAGTTTTCAACTACATAGATTTTATAACCTGCTTTTTCAACTCTAAGTAAGTCTAACATATCATCTCTATCAGCAACTGTTATCAAATGCTTAGCATATGCCTGATTGATAGCTGCGGTCCACTGTGCATCATCTCCGGTTATATCGTTAGCCAGTACTTCAGCTCCCATTGGATTGCCGTTGGGGTCTCTTAACTGCTCAAAGACTGCAGCAATATCATCTATACCGTTTGGATCAGAAACTACTACATATTTCTTGAAATATTTCTCTGATTCATCCATCCCACTGCCAGCTATTGGCATCACCTGTGTTTTCATGTCGGTAGTAGTCCCATCGTCACCTGGGATGATGCTGCCACTATTGACACTGAGTGCCCACTGATAGTCGATCGATGGTGGAGTTCCACTGCCCGATACTGATGCATTGACATCAATATTTTGCGCACTCACTACGGGTGCAAACATGGTAGCTACCATTGCAAACGCTACCAACATGGTTGTTATTTTTTTCATATTCCCATTCCTCCTAATTTAATAGTTATTTTCTATAAAATCCCGACTTTGTTATCAGTAAAGAACCTTGCCTATGAACCCAATATCCATATTTTCCAGTTATGTTACTTTGCACAGCATCGCAGATTTCATGTAAAATTCACCCCTGAAATTTGAGTGAATCATACATGTACCTACTTTAGTGAGATTCATATAAAATACATTATGAAGTTGAAACATATGTAAATAACAGGTGTATACTACACTAAAAACATTGATCAATTAGTTTGAAAAACAATAACAACACCCCTCGATATTTCACAATTAATATATTTATAAAATATATTAAAATAATAAAATTATATATATGGTGACAGCTTATTTTTTCAATATTCTATTAACTCTATTCAATATTCCCAATAACTCATCTCCTTTTTCAGTAAGTTCATAATTATCCTCATTAGAATTCTTTTTTTCTACCAATCCTGTTTCTAATAAACATGTAAATATTTGTCAAAATTTTTCCATTGGAGATAGGCACTCTGCATGATACGTGTCTTTTTTGTATTCTTATTTTTGGCTGTTGCAGTAACTTGACATTGTCAGATTAATATCATATGTTTATTACATGTGTCATACTAATATAATGAGTTCATATGTAGTATTTACTGGTACATATTTATATACGTAATACACAATATTAATATCATGAAACAACTTGATGAAATTCTTAAGATATTGCAGGATTCCAACTGGAACGATTGTTCAGGAATTAAAGAAGGTCTTGCTATATCAAAAAACCAATTTCGAGAAATTATTCATTTCCTCCAAAACCAGCAATTGCTAGAACTCAACAATGGTGGTATTAGAATAACATCAAAAGGCAAAAAATTTTTAGAATTGCCCTATTAATTCAATAATTCATTTACCTTTTTTAACCTATCCAATAATTCAACTCCATCTTCTGTGAGTGAAAAACTGTCCGAACCTGGGTTTGACTCACGAATAAAATTTTCTTCTAATAAGTAATCAAAATATTTTTTGAAATTTCTCCAATCAAGATATGCCATTTGCATTAATCTGGTTTTTTTTATCTTTTTTTCTTTTTGTATAACATAAAGTATATCGAGAATAATCTCCCATCTACTTCGGTCTTTGCCCATAATAATCTACACCCACACTTCAATTGAACCAACTATCCTCCCAAAAATATACTAATCTAATTAGCAGTACATTTGGGATCTATTCCGTTATTTTTTATTAATTATATTGTATATAACATTACCGATTTAAAAAAATAGACAATGATGATGATGATATTTATATGGTTCTCCCCCTACTACAATTCCAAAATTATTATCACCACCAACTCCAACTTAGCTTCATATGATCATCGACGCCCACGCCCACATATTCCCTGATAAGATAGCCTCAAAAGCCATTGCCGGACTGGAACAGCAGTACGGTGTCAATGCCTGCGACGAGGCCACCGTACCCGGTATACGCACCAGCATGCAGGCTGCAGACGTAGACGCCTCGGTCATACTTTCAATAGCCACCACCACGGCCCAGGTGGAGAGCATTAACAACTGGGTGGCAGAAATATCCACTGACGCACCCCACTTTATCGGCATGGGGGCCATGCATCCCGAATATCCCGACCCTGATAAGGAGATCCGGCGCATGCGGGAGATGGGGCTAAAGGGTATCAAGCTGCACAGCGAATTCCAGCACTTCTATCCTGATGATGAGTGCATGTATCCCATTTACGAGGCGCTTACCGACGATATGGTACTGGTGTTCCATGCAGGTGATGAGGTTATCCCTGTCAGGCACGTGCATACCACGCCAGACAGGATTTCCACTGTACTGGACTCATTTCCCAGGTTGAAGGTGGTGGCCGCCCACCTGGGAGGACACCGCTGCTGGGACGAGGTGGAGCGCCACCTGGTGGGCAGGGACCTGTATCTGGATACAGCCTATGTGTTCCCCATACCCGGGCACGAACACATCACAGTGGAGCGCATCATAGACATCATGGAAGCGCATGGCTATGACAGGATACTGTTCGGTACTGATTATCCTTTCAGGGACCAGGGTAGTGAAGTGGCCAATATACAGGGCATGGACATCGATGACATGCACAAGGCTCTGGTACTGGGTGAAAATGCAGCCGCATTATTTAACATTGATACGAAGGGGACGTGAGAAAAGATTGAGGACCATTGACTGGAACGACGAGAACAGCAGCATTGTGATGATAGACCAGACCCTGCTGCCCATAGAATACAAGCTCATCGAGTGCGACAACATTGCTTCACTCACAGAGGCTATTTCGTCACTGCGGGTGCGTGGTGCACCTGCGCTGGGTGCCGCAGGGGGTTTTGGCATTGCCCTGGCAGCCGCTCTCAGCAGTGCCAGTTCCATGGAAAAACTACTGGACGAATTACGCAAGATAGGTGATGTCATCAAGGCCACCAGGCCAACTGCTATTAATCTTGCCTGGGGTGTGGATAGGGTGCTGGATGCGGCCCGTGATGCATACGATACTGACAGCATACGCAGTATAGTCCTGGCAGAAGCAAATGCCATTGCCAACGAGGACGTGGAATTGAACCGAAGGCTTGGTGCGCACGGTGCGGTTCTCCTGGAGGACGGTGATACTGTCATGACCCACTGCAATGCGGGCCGGATGGCCTGCGTAGACTGGGGCACAGCCCTGGGTGTGGTTCGAAGTGCCGTTGAGGCTGGCAAGGAGATAAAAGTGATCGCCTGCGAGACAAGGCCGCTGAACCAGGGCAGCAGGATAACCGCATGGGAACTGATGGAGGATAACATTCCTGTGACACTGATAACCGATAGCATGAGCGGGCACGTGATGCGGCAGGGTATGGTAGATAGCGTCATAGTGGGAGCAGACCGTATCACCCAGGATGCGGTGTTCAACAAGATAGGTACCTATACCCACAGCGTAGTGGCAAGAGAGCACGAAATTCCTTTTTATGTAGCTGCACCGGTTTCCACGTTTGATTTTGAGAGAATGGAAGATCAGGTAGAGATAGAACAGCGAGACCCAGATGAACTGCGATACATTGCCAGGCGCCAGGTTGCACCCCTGGACGTGCCTGTGTACAACCCGGCATTTGATGTTACTCCGATGGAAAACGTGACAGCTGTTATTACAGAGAACGGGGTCTTCTGGCCACCGTTCTTACTGGATGAGGTCAGGATTGCGCATTAAGATATGGATGAATGTTGATAGTCTGTTGTGTGGATCAGTTTTTCAGGATATACTGACACACTGCTGTACCTGATACGCTGGCGGACGGGGTGGGGGTGGTGAAGTGCGGGATAAAATATTATGGGTCCGGCATCTTGAAGCTAATGCACCTAACAATCCGGATAGGCGGATTTATGATCAGTCAATTAGTCTATCGGGGAGGCATCGGGCTATCAGGCTAATATACCGCAATGTTTAACTATTGGTATAGAAAGTATAATAATCATGATACAAAAGTTCATCAACAGGGAACGTGAACTTGATTTTTTGGAAAATTGCTATAAAAGCCAACGCCCGGAATTTATAATCATATACGGCAGAAGAAGAGTTGGAAAAACCGAACTTATACAAAGATCCATAAAAAACAAACACGGTGCATATTTCCTTGCCTCAAAAGATACGACTTATGAGAACATCAATGAATTTAAACAAACTATAGCAGAACAATTGGATATTCCAATGCTCTCAAGAATTGAATCAAATTCATGGACTGAACTGTTTGAAAATCTTATAGAATTCCTTGATGACACCATAAAGACAATAATCGTAATTGATGAATTCTCATACCTGATAGAAGTTGACAGGGCTGTTCCATCGCTATTCCAGAAGATATGGGACCAGATACTTAAAGACCGAAATGTTATGCTTATTCTCTGCAGTTCAGGTGTCAGTTTAATGGAAACGGAAGTGCTTGGGATCAGGTCCCCCCTCTTCGGAAGAAGGACAGGGCAGTGGGAAGTTACACAACTGAGGCTGGATTCTGTTAGAAAATTCCTGCCTCGATATAGTACAGATGATGTTTTTAAAAGCATTTTCACAATTGGAAGGATTCCCGCTTATCTGGATAAATGGGATAATACACAAACGGTTTTTGAAAATATTGAGGAAAATATCCTGTCGAAAGGAAAATACCTCTATGAGGAGGTAGATTTTTTATTGAAACAGGAGTTTCGTGAGCAGTGGATATATGCGCTTATTCTCAAGAAACTGTCACTTGGATATAATTCTCTTGGCAAGTTATACTCGGCTACAAATATGGACAAAGCCAATCTTTCAAAATACTTGAATACGCTTGAAAACCTACACATTATACGGCATATTTTACCAATACATAAAAGAAAGGGCGGGATATATGTAATAAATGATGATTATTTTGATTTCTGGTTCAGGTTCGTGTACAGCAACAGGAGTATGCTTGAGGCAGGGAATACAAAGGAAGTAATGAGAAAGGTGCGCAAGGAGTTTAATAGTTACTGCGGGAGACGGTTTGAATATTTTGTTGAAAAATTGTTGAGATGGAATTGTGTTAATATCCCCTTCAGTTACACAGGAATAAATAAATGGTGGCATAAGGATGTTGAGATTGACCTTCTTGTGGTGAATGATGAATCAAGGGATGTTTTATTTATGGAGTGTAAGTGGAGGACACTCTCTTTGAAGCAATCTCTGGCAATTCTTGAAAAACTTAAAGACAAGGCTGGTTTTGTGAACTGGAACAAGGGCAAACGAAAAGAGTTTTTTGGTCTTGCTGCAAAGAAGATAACAGGTAAAAAGGAATTGAAAGAAAAGGGCTTTGTAGTTTTTGATCTGGATGATATATGAGGGATTGTTGTATGTTTATTATTATAATTGCTTAACCAATCATAATAGGATATTAAAATATGAAACAATATACATTTTTTTTTACATTTCTAAGTACTATTCTGCTTATAATCTTCATTTGCGCCACTGTTTCGGCTGAAAGCGGGAGAGTTGATGAGGGATTAGATACTGGATTAAATGAAGAATTAGTTGGAGGACTCGATGGAGGATCGGGTGGAGGGTTAGGTGGAGGATTAGGTGGAGGACCGGGTGGAGGATCGGGTGTAGGATTAGGTGGAGGGTTAGGTGGGGGAGACGGTGAAGGCTATAATACTTACACTTCATCTATCGTGATCGGCTTATTATCTATCAAATACATTCTTGGTGGATTTATTGCCCTTTTGGGACTTATTCTCTTAAAAACCGTCAAAATAAATCAAAATACAAGAACAATTCTAATGTGTTTCGTATTTGTGCTATTCGGGGTGTTGGTGATCATGCATCAACCCAGCCCTTTACGCTCAATAGTAGATACTTTCACATCTATGCTCACTGGTATTACAATCCCTTATAAAAAACTCACTATGTTGCTGTTCATCAGCGGACTATCAATTATCGGATCAAAATTATTTTGTGGGTGGGTCTGTCCGTTTGGAGCACTTCAGGAGATAGTAAATAAAATCCCGGTGTCGTTTAAAACCAAATTGTCATTTAAAATAACTAATAGTATTAGAGCATCACTTTTTATTGTTAGTTTAATCATGGTTCTCACCATAGGAAGTGATCTATTTGCATACTATGACATTCTAAATCCTTTCGAACTTTTCGAATGGGAGTTTGGACTTGTATTGGCATTTTCGATTTGGGTGGTACTGATCGCATCTATATTTGTGTACCGTCCTTATTGCTATCTCATATGTCCTGTTGGGCTTCTAACATGGTTACTTGAATATGTAAGCATTTTTCGTATGCGAGTTGACAGAAATAAATGCAATGATTGTAAAATATGTATTTCAGGGTCTCCATGTCCGGCAATTAAATCGATCTTGAATAGTGATATGGTACGACCGGACTGCTTCTCTTGTGGTATCTGCATTGAAACTTGTCCGAAAAATGCACTGGAATTCAGATTTGGAAGAAAAAGTATCTCAAATAAGCGGTTGTTAAGATAAAACCAGAGTAGGATTAGAGTAGGATTAGAGTGGGATTAGAGTGGGATTAGAGTGGGATTAGAGTAAGATTAGAGGTAACTATTCAGCCACCCCTTAAGTAGGATGTCGATAACGAAAAGCCGTTTATTTATGCTTGTTCTCATTCATTTTGTATTTTTTACTACTGATTCTGTTACCATCGATTTTATCGAAATTTAACAAATGTGTGTCAGTAAATAATACTGGACTATTTAGCCTACAGATAACGTGTCAACGGCGGTGTAAAATTCCCCACTTATGGCGATTTAAAATTCCCCACCAATATATATAATTATCCTTCGCGTTTCCTCCAAATTTCCAAAACAATCTCTACTTCTGCATAGTTGTCAAACCATGCTTCCTACGTTCC
>JAUWRA010000135.1 GCA_030610815.1 Methanosarcinales archaeon | reverse complement strand
TGATATCTCCCAGTCCTTTTAGTTTGTCAATGAGAATGGCAGTTAGATATGTGGTGCACATCCCATCAACAGAGTCTGTATCATCAATTCCTATGATCATGGGATGATTCCGCTATACACGGCAACAGCCGGGCCTTCCATGAATGCAAGATCATTTTCGATTGTGATATTGAGTATGCCGCCCAGTGTGTTTATTGTGACTTCGTTCCCGGTCCGGCCAAGCCGGTGAGCAATAACGGCAGCAGCCACTGAGCCTGTACCGCAGCTAAGGGTCTCGCCCTCTATGCCCCGCTCATAGGTACGGACGTTCAGGATGCCGTCCGGCGTAAAATTGACAAAGTTCACATTCGTTCCCTTTGGGAATGCTGAGTGGTACCTGATGGGCGGAGCCAGTCTATCTATATCGACACTTTCCAGGTCGTCCACAAATATCACGGCATGGGGCACGCCTGTATTGACGACTGAAACCTGCATATCTTCAAGTGTTTCGTCAATGAACTCGCCTTCCCCCTTCATGGGTATGTCCTTCCTGTTAAACAGGGGTTTTCCCATGTTCACCTTTACCCACACCTTATTACCCTGGCCTTTCACTTCAACAGGGAGTACCCCTGCTTTTGTCTCTACCATTGCAGTGCCAGGGGAGATGTATCCTGCATCCATGGCATATTTCACCAGACACCTGATACCGTTGCCGCACATCTCTGCTTCTGAACGGTCGGGCTGGAATAGCCTCATTTTTATGTCAGATGTTTCTGATACTGACAGGAAGATCACACCATCAGCTCCGATGCCGAACCGCCTGTCGCAGTACTTTTCTGCAAAGCCTGGTTTGCTATTATCCGGTACTACTAAGCCGTTGTATTCGTCGATGACAATGAAATCGTTGCCATTTCCATGGAGCTTGGTGAATTGTATCATAATAGCAGAAATCGGTTGGCTTCAGGATAAACTTTTCGACTGACATATAAAAATTGTGTAGATTATCCTGCCATATGACGGTCCATTTGCAAATCCACGATTTGTGTGGTCGTACCAATAACGTTAAATCACATACAAAATTTTATAATCTCTTATCGCCATTTACTTTAAGTACTATTATCCAGAATATTATAATGATCTGACAATAATAAAATACACAATGTAGGGACGGGTAAATGGAGCGAATACCAACGGGGATTGCTGAACTGGACGGAAAAATTAGCGGAGGTTATCCAAAGAGTAAAGCCATGTTGATAACCGGTGCTCCAGGTACCGGGAAAACGATATTCGGACTGCATTTCCTTTATAGAGGCTGCACCGATGGCAGGAAATGTACGCTTATTGCAACAGAAGAAATGCCGGAAGATATTATCACAGAGGCAGGGATGCTTGGGCTTGACCTGCAACCGTATGTCGATAGCGGACAGCTTATAATCGAACGTGTGCTTGAGACAAGAACCGAAAGTACCAAAATGGCAGCACAATTCGGAGCTGGATTCGAGGTCACTGAAATGGACATACTTGAGCGAGTTCAATCAGTGCCGGGTGATGTTGAAGTGGTGGTTATCGATAACATCGGGGTATTTTCACTGGACTTGAGCATAAAAGAATTCAGGAACAAGATCGACACCATAAACCACACACTTTGCAGCAAAGGCTGTACCACCTTGTTCATCATGGATGAAACTGCGTATGAACTGACCCACAGGCTGGCAGAATATTCGGTTTACGGTTCTATTAAACTTATGATAAAAGAAAACCCGTATACTGGTCGGAGGGAGCGTTACCTGGATATTCCTAAGATGCGGGGTACCGACATTTCACTGGAATTATCTGAATTTCACATTGCATCAGAGGGAATCATATTCCGTAAATCCGTGAAAGAGATTGAATAAGGGGAGTAGAAGCAAATGGAACGAATATCAACAGGGATAGACGAACTTGATGCAAAGCTTAACGGAGGTTATCCGAAAGGTAAGGGAATACTGGTAACAGGAGTTTCCGGTACTGGAAAAACTATTTTTGTGCTTCACTTTATCTACAAAGCCTGCCAGGATGGTAAGAAGTGTGTGCTCATCGCAACAGAAGAGACACCAGAAGATCTACTTCACCAGGGAGAAATACTGGGGCTTGACCTTAACAAATATTATGAGAACGGTCTGCTTACCATTGAACATGTATTTGAGAGTCGTTCGTATCAAGCTGACAGAAGAAAAAATATGGATTCGAAACCGAAGGTCTTGATATAGACTTACCCAATCTTGCCGATTCTGTGCCAAAAGGTACGGATGTCGTCGTTATAGACAACATTGGAGTATTTACCCTGCGCTTGACAGCCCAGGATTTCAGGGAACAGTTTGATGTATTGAATTATACACTCGACAATAATGGATATACTACCATATTTATTATGGATGATACTGCATACAATATGACCCACCAGATTGCCGATTATTCTGTTTATGGCTCAGTCAAACTTACAGTAAAGGAAAATCCTTACACAGAAAAAATGGAACGTTACTTAAGTATTCCAAAAATGCGCAGCACAGACATTTTACCGGATGTGCATAAGTTTGAAATAACATCTGAAGGGATCAAACTTAATATACCAAAGCAAGAAGAATAGTTATAGAGATCAAAGCAGGATTTGAGTGAAAAAAAGCGGTCTTAATATATTGTCATCCCTGCGGTTGCTGTGGTATTCTTCGAACCGGAAATACACTGTGAAAGATGAGGCGAAAGAATGAAAATTACTCCAAAGTTTGTAATGATGGGACTGGCTGTTATCTTGATCACAACGCTCGTTCTTGCTGTGGCAATACATGAATTGCTGGGTGGAATTTCCGAAACTGAGATCGAAAATGATATGAGGAGCCACGGCAACATTGCCATGGCAGAATATTCTGATGAATTTAAAGAGATGCAACTATTTTCAGATCTTATTGTCAGGAGAAATGTGTTTTTAACACAATTAAAAGAAAAAGACCCGGCAGCCTTGCATACATTTCTGGCGTTCGAGATGGCACAGGTCGATATGGACTTTGTGACATTAGTGGATACAAATTTGACAGTCATTGCCAGGGCAAATACAGATATTTCGGGGGATACAACCCCTTTTATTGAACTTGTTGAAGATGTCTTGCAAGGCCAGTACATATCATCTACCGAAATTGCCAGCCAGAGTGACCTGCGCAAGGAAAATCTCGAAATGATCATACCGATCAAAGCTGACACCGGGCTGAAAGATGCCGAAATTACTTCCGCTATGGTACAGGTGCATCTTGCTCCGGTATACTTGGACGGACGTGTTGAGGGGGTATTAATAAGCGGCAGGGTATTGAATAACAGGAACAGTGTACCAAATAATATTGACACCAGACTCATAGATACCACCACAGCAGTGTATCAGGGACAATACTGCATATCAACCAGTTCAATGACCGGAAATGATGTACTTCTCGGCACTTCGCTTCCAGTAGATATCTTTGAGGAACTCCATCTGGGAATGAACTCTATTGGTGAAATTGAGAGATTTTCGACATCATACGTTTACAGGGCCGCCCCGATTATAGACTATAATGGCCACCCTATCGGGGCACTTATTGTAAGCAGTCCAAAGGAACGGTACTTAGTAGCGTCAGAAACTGCAAGCAAAATAATATACTTCATCATGATTGTAACCATGATCGTCACTACCGAAATTTTCTATTTTGCATCAAAAAGAATAATTTCACCTCTTGCTAATCTTAACAATGCTGCCAGGTATGTGACTGCCGGGAAAGGATATAAAAAAGTAGATATAGAGACCAATGATGAAGTAGGCGAAATGGCTGAATCCTTCAACCATATGGTGGATTCACTGGAAATGAGGGATCAAAAAGCCCTGGAATCAAACGAAGAGCTTCGGCAGCTGAACGAATCACTTCAGGAACAGACAGTTTACCTTGAAGCACAGCAAAATCAGTCGGCTGTATATACCAAGATCCTGACACGTTTGGGCAGCACCATAGACCTGGATACGATCTTAAGAGATGGTCTTAGCAATCTTATGGAATATACAAATTCGCCGCTTGGTGCGGTCTATATGTACGACCCTGATAGTAAGGTGCTTGTGCCGTTTGTTACTAATGGTGCAAAAAAAGTAGTCTCAGAGCAGCAATTCGGTCTGGGTGAAGGTATTCCGGGCCAGACTGCAGTTAAGAAAGAAATGATCGTAGTAACAGATATTCCGGCAGACAGTATATACAGGATAGAAACCGGATTGTGTGAGATCCCGCCAAAGACTGTTGTCAGTATTCCGATGGTCTTTAAGGATATGCTTTTGGGTGTTGTAATTACCTGCCATCCCGGTGACGTCCCACCTGATATGCTGGATTTTATGAAACGAACAGTTGGCCAGCATGCAGTGGCTGTTAATAATGCAAAAACCTACCTGCAAACACAAAAGATGGCAAGTACATTAAAGAAGCAGCGTGATGAACTTAACATAAAGACACATGAACTTGCAGCAGCCAGCAAGATGAAGTCTGAGTTCCTGGCTAACATGAGCCATGAACTGAGAACTCCGCTAAATTCGATCATAGGTTTTTCAGAGATACTGCACGATGGAACATTCGGTGCCATTAATGAAAAGCAGTCAAGGTATGTCAGTAATATCCTGACAAGCGGCAAGCATCTCTTAGGTCTTATCAATGATATACTTGACCTGTCAAAGGTCGAAGCAGGGAAGATGGAACTGCAATATGAGGAGTTCAATGTTTCAGATGCCATTAATGAAGTAAAGACGGTGACAGCACCCCTGGCAGCAAAGAAGAATATTGTTTTGGAAACTAAGATCGAGCCCGGACTTACAACTATCATGGCAGATAAGGGTATGATCAAGCAGGTACTCTATAATCTCATAAGCAACGCAATTAAATTCACACCTGAAAAAGGTTCGATCACCATAAATGGTCAGCGTATGGGGGACATGGCACAAATCGAGGTCAAAGATTCAGGGATCGGGATATCAAAGGACGACCAGAAAAAGCTATTCCAGTCTTTTGTACAGCTTGATGCATCAAATGCCAGGGAATATGGCGGAACTGGACTGGGGCTTGTCCTTGTTAAGCGGTTCGTGGAACAGCATGGTGGTGAAGTGAGACTTCAAAGTGAACCCGGCAAAGGGAGTTCGTTTATTTTCACCATACCGATAGAAGGTAAAATAAAAGCACCTGGAGCAAAGGCAGGGACTGAAGTACCTGCGGTGAAAGAAACAGTGGCCGCAGAGGCTAAGGCTGGAACAGCTACAATGCCTGAAGTACCTGCGGTGAAAGAAACAGTGACCGAAGAGGACCTTGAACCAATCGAAATACCATCGATCGCTGACCCGGAAGGTGCAACAGGGGATGAACCACTTATCCTTGTTGTGGAAGATGATAAAAACGCAAGCGAACTACTTATAATCACACTCACAAAAGCAGGATACAGAGCTGTACCTGCCTATACAGGCAAAGAGGCACTGGCATTAGTGGATAAAATGGAACCGTTTGCCATTACACTGGACATTATGCTTCCGGGTATGGACGGGTGGGAATTGCTTGATCGCTTAAAAAATAATCCCAATACCTGCCACATCCCTGTGATAGTCATTTCAATGGTAGATAACAAAGAGATAGGTTTCGCGATGGGGGTTGTTGATTACTTTGTCAAACCCGTGGAAAAATCTGTACTTCTTGCTTCACTGGATAATCTTAAGAAAGCGTTAAAGGTTGAAGGCCTGAAAGTTCTTCTTGTGGACGATGAGCCAAATGTTGTTGAAATGCTCTCAGCGATGATCGAGCCGCATGGCTATGGCGTGATAAGAGCATATGGTGGACAGGAGGGAATAGATAAGGCATTAAGCGAACATCCTGATGTGTTGATACTCGACCTTATGATGCCTATAGTCAGTGGTTTTGATGTTGTTTCCGCACTGAAATCCAATCCTGGAACAAAAGATATCCCGATCATCATCTGTACGGCAAAAGAACTTACAAATGATGATATTAAAATGCTGACCAATGATGTAGTTTCTATTATGCGTAAGGGAAGGTTTACTGCAGATGACATCCTGGATGAGATCAAAAAAATTACAGTATTGGTGGAAAAATAATAATGACATATATACTGGTCGTTGAAGACAATCCTATGAACATGGAACTGGTAGTCGATCTGCTTGAATTATACGGATATAAGGTAACAGGTGCACAAGACGGTTTCAAGGCACTTGAACTTGTGAAAGAGTCAGAATTTGACCTGATACTTATGGATATGCAACTCCCTAAAATGGACGGGCTTGAATTGCTTTTAAAGCTTAAGAGTGAGCCAAAAACAGCAGATATTCCCGTTGTTGCACTGACAGCAAATGTTATGAAGGGAGATGAAGAGCGATTCCTTGATGCGGGATGTGCCGGGTATATCCCAAAACCTATTGATATCCACCAGTTCAAGGCGATTGTTGCGGGTTATCTTTAAGAATCAAACAATATTTGTAACTATTCAGCCACCCTATAAACAGTTTTTTCCAAAAAAACACCCTAACCGAAAAATCAATATACTTTGACATCATATCAAATTAATATTCAAAAAACAACCAAATTTTTCCATTAATCTGAGGGGATTAATATGGA
>JAUWRA010000042.1 GCA_030610815.1 Methanosarcinales archaeon | reverse complement strand
GCGGCGAGGACTCCCTCTACGAAATCTACATGAAAGATGCTGTATTCGCCATACCAACGCCCTCCCTGCTCATCGAAGCCGTGCGCATAATCAACGACATGCACATCAAAGAGCAGAACAGGGACACCAAGGGCGACCTCTACGAATACCTGCTCTCAGAACTCAAGACCGCAGGAAAGAATGGGCAGTTCAGGACACCCCGCCACATAATCAGGATGATGGTAGAACTGGCAAACCCATCTCTCGGCGACATCATCTGCGACCCTGCCTGCGGTACTGCCGGTTTCCTGGTCGCTTCCAATGAACACATCCTGAAAAACAATACCTCATCCGAATTTATCAAAAAGGACGAAGAAGGAAACGAATACAACTTCAAGGGCGATAAGCTCAACCCTGACCAATACGAGGTACTGCGGGCACATACACTCTACGGCTACGATTTCGACCAGACCATGAGCCGCATTTCCCTGATGAACCTGATGATGCACGGCATCAACGACCCCCACATCAAGCAGATCAATACACTCTCAGCCCGCTATGATGAAGAAAACCACTATACAGTGGTACTGGCCAACCCCCCCTTCAAAGGCAGTATAGACGAATCAGAGATCGGCGGCAAGTTCACCATCAAGACAAAGAAGACCGAGATACTGTTCCTGGAACTCATGTACACCATGCTGCAAAGCGGCGGGCGGTGTTCGGTAATTGTGCCGGACGGGGTGCTGTTCGGCAGTTCAAGGGCGCATAAGGCCATACGGAAGAGACTGCTGGATGAGTGCAGGCTGGATGCGGTAATCTCCATGCCTTCAGGGGTGTTCAAGCCCTACGCAGGAGTATCTACTGGAGTGCTCTTCTTTACCAAAGGCGAGCCTACCAAAAAAGTGTGGTTCTATGATATGACAGCAGATGGGTACAGCCTCGATGACAAGCGGACGTTCATTGACGGGAAAGGGGATATCACTGATATACTTGAAAAATTCTGGAGAAGGGAAAAGGAGACGTATGAAGATAGGAAAGCAAAATGCTTCTTTGTGCCGGTTGATGAGATCAAAGAGAATGATTATGATCTGAGTATTTCCAAGTACAAGGAGATTGAATATGAGGAAATCCAGTATGAAAAGCCTGAAGTGATCAAACAGAAAATCCTGGAACTGGAGAGTAAAATCACTAAAACGCTATCTGAATTGGAGGTATAACTTGAAAAATATTGAGCTAAAAAAACAACCTTGGTCAAATACCCAATGCATGAAGCATGAAATAATTCAAGATTAATATAGACACAGATTTCACCGATTACACTTATTTTCATAACAGTTTCTAAACAGTGAAAAATCCACAGCTTCCACTATTTTTGTGCATTGGCTTTGCCGCTTGCAAACTATGATACTCCCTTTCCTTATATCAATATTGTACTTTACAGCTTGACCGTGTTAGGATTTTTGCCAATAACCTAACATTTATAGGGCAGGGTATTAGCATACCTAATGCCTACTTTAGGAGCACCTAAACATACGGATGTGTACGTGCATGATGATTATGATTGGTAGAATGGATCGCCCGGAAAATCAATATGAACGGGTCTGCAAACAATGACCCGAAGCGAACATTTTCACAAAAATGTAATAGATTTTTATAAAAATGGCACAGGTCACAACCATAAAACAACCTTAAAAGGTGAAACAGGATGCGTTTAAACGATACAAATCTTTCACAGATGAAAACAGGGGAACCAGTCAGAATTGTAGATATTTGTGGAGGTCACGGGATCAGGCAGAAACTGAACCTTAGAGGAATCTCCGAGGGCAGTATCGTGCGTGTGATATCCACCAACGGTCCGGTCACCATCGAAGTCGATCGAAATGTCCTTTCGATCGGGCGCGGGATGGCACAAAAGATCAGGGTTACCAGGATGTGATTGGGTGGAAAAGAAATTATCCGAGATGGAATACGAAGAAGAAGGAACCATAACAGACATTGAAGGAACACTACGAAAAATGGTGGCTGGAATGGGCATCAGGGTTGGCAAGAGGCTGAAGATGATCACAAAACAGCCGGTGAAGGGTCCGGTGGTTGTGGTCGTCGATGAGGCAAACACCTCCCTTGGACTGGACGTAGCAGAAAAGATCATTGTGGAGATGAAATCGTGAAAGTCTTGCTGATAGGACACCCGAATGTGGGTAAAAGCGTATTCTTCAACCGTTTGACAGGGGCGAATGTCACCGAGTCGAACTACCCCGGGACCACGGTTGACTTTACGAAAGGATATATGAATATCGGGGGTGAGGATGCCGAGCTGATAGATGTACCTGGTACATTCTCTCTTGATCCGAAAGATAAAGCAGAAGAGGTTGCTGTGGCAATGCTGCACGAAAATAAGGATGTGAGGGTGATCTGCGTTATCGACGCATCCAAAATAGAACGCGGAGTCTATCTGGCACTGGAAATACTTGAGGAAGGATATCCAATGGTGATCGCACTCAATATGTGGGATGCTGCAGTTGATAAGAATATCCGGATCGATATCAATAACCTGCAGCGGATCCTTGGCGTTCCTGTGGTTCCGACTGTCGCGATCAGCGGCGAAGGGATAAAGGAACTCATATCAAGGCTAAAAGAGGCTAAACCCGTTGAAATCGACGACATTATCAAGAACGCGGGAGGCCTGACATGAAACTGACTATTGATCAGCGCTGGGATCTTATCGACAAGATCGCAAAACAAACCGTTACATTTGGAGAATACAGGCATACCTTAAAGGATGCGATCGGAGAACTCACGATCAAGCCGTTCACAGGCATACCCATTGCAATCGCTGTCATGTATGCTTTTTGGAGCATATTCGGTTCGTTTGCAGGATTTTTCACAGACGGATTCTTTGTCAGACTATTTGATGCGTACTGGCTGCCATGGCTCCAGGAAGTATTCCCAGGGCAGGGTGGATGGCTATATGCCATTATGGTCGATGCAGGGGGCATTGAGGGCGGTGAGTTCGTGCTTTCTGATAACTGTCTGGAATCGTTCGGTGTGCTGACATCGGGCTTATTCGTTGCAATAGGTGTTGTTCTACCCGCGATAGTCATATTCTACCTGATGCTTGCGCTACTCGAGGATATCGGGTACATGCCGCGGCTTGCTGTCCTCATCGATACTATGCTGCACAAGATCGGTCTGCACGGGTATGCGATCGTGCCAACGATCCTCTCGCTCGGGTGCAATGTGCCAGGTGTTACTGCGACAAGAATCCTTGAGACGAAGAAGCAGCGGTTTATCATGATGACGCTCCTTGCCATATTCATCCCATGCGGCGCCCAGATCGGGATTATGCAGGATGTAATCCCGGGTCTTATGGGCTGGATTTTACTCTATCTGATTATCGGGTACTTCATCTTCGGCTACATCTTAAACAAGATCGTTCCCGGAAAAGCTCCTGAGTTTCTGATCGATGTGCCGCCGTACCGGAGACCGATGCTGAGTAATATTGGAAAAAAGGTGTGGGGAAGGATCGCAGGATTTTTCAAGGTTGCAATCCCCTTCGTACTGCTTGGCGCTGCCATAGTGGGCGTTCTCTACCAGCTCGGAGTCATCCGGTTCCTGGGTGATGCGCTCGCTCCGGTCTTTGTCGGCTGGTTCGGCGTGCCAAAAGAGACTGCAGGTCCGCTCATCGCTGCGTTCCTCAGAAAAGACCTTGCGGTTGCGCAACTTTCTGTAATCGAGATGACCGAGTACCAGATGATCACAGCAGTGGTGCTCGTCTCGATCTACTTCCCGTGCGTTGCAACATTTGCTATGATGCTGAAAGAGGGGTGGAAAGAGCTACTTGGAGCAATGGCTGTTCTTACAGTGGTCGTATTCGCTTATGGTGGATTGATACATCTGATAGGAATACTCCTGGGGGTGGCATAGATGGCTGGGAAATCATCGGTTGCAGCGATCTACTTTGCCATACTTGGAATTGTAACAACAGGATTCGGGATTGCTAACATACTGGTAACAGCAGGGGCGAGTGAATTCGCTTATGGGATCCTTGAGATATCGGGTGACCTCTTCAGAGGCGGCTGGGGCGGGGCCATTGTACTCTTTGCAGGACTCTTCTATCTATCTGGCGCAAGGAATTTTGAAGAGATCCATCAGTTTTCAAAGATCGTGATGGGAAGCATACTGATCTGGATCATGGCAGGATGCGATATCTTTGCGATGATCACGGAATCGATACCAGGTGGTGAGGATGGACCGTGGTTTAACACACTCGATGGATTCATTGGAACGTATGCACCGCCTTATGCGCCGGCAGTGTTATTGCTGCCGTTCTCACTTGTGGTGTTATATTACATCAACAAAAGGAATCAGGAGATGTAAAGGAAGGAATAGTATGACCGTGATGAAGAAAGTCCTGTCAGGAACTGTGAAAGGGGGTACCACCGACGCACTCGCCAGAGAGCTGGACATGAATATGTCCACTCTCCAAGCTATGATCGAATTCCTGGAAAATGCAGGATATCTTGAAATAGCAGGTCTGCAGTGCTCTTGCCAGGCTTCGAACCTGTGCGAAAAATGCTGCGGCCCTAACAGCGGTTCGCAAACAAAGATGTATGCGTTGACCTTGAAGGGTGAACAGTTCCTTTCTTAGAGAACTCTGTGACTTTATCAATTTCAATGGAAACATTAAAAGCCATCAGTTACTTAGGTATTTAGTATGCTAACTCGAAAAGGAGAAGACTATCTCGAAGCAATCCTCAATGTCACAGAGGACAAGGGATATGCTAAAATAAAGGACATAGCAGGTACTCTGGATGTTAAGCCGCCAAGCGTTATTGAAATGGTAAAGAAACTTGATAAGATGGGTTTTGTTATATACAGGAAATACGACGGCATAACTCTGACTGAAAAAGGAAGAGAGACCGCTTTGATCATAAAGGACCGGCACGATACCTTGAAGGCCTTTCTGGAGATTATAAAAGTGCCTGAAAAAATTGCAGAGAAGGATGCATGTACAATGGAGCATGAACTGAATGCAATAACGACAAAACAGGTTAAAAACCTGGTTATTTTTGTAAAATCAGCGCCAGAATATCCTCAATGGCTTGAGCATTTTGAAAAATTCTGCATAACTGGAAAGCATCCATGTGAGGAAAAGGATCGCAGATTGAAGTAGTTCAAGGGTTCTTGGATATTCCTATTGATGGTAAGTATTAATAACCATATTATCCAGCATGATTCTCCAGTTCCTTGATGAGCATGCTGAGACCCGAACTGCGAAGGAAATGGCATGGTTTATTTCTGGTTTTACAAGCTTTTTTGATGTATCTGTATGCAGTGCGGCTGTTTATATCCACAGGACAGAATATCATATCTATTCCATCCACAAGGTTTTCGATTTCCTTTTTTCCCTGTATGCACCGCCCGCAGTGGTAGCAGAATGTGCCACCAAATGATTCGATCACTTCCCTGTAGTGCGGCGTGAGCGATTCCACTCCGCCAACATAAGCCACTCTCATGCCATTCAGATCAACACTCTTCCCTCTATCTTCGGTACCCGATTCTGAAACCTGTTCAATCGGTCTCAATTCATTGGATATCATATCACATATTCGATTTCGTTCCAGCAGTTCACTGGTCAATGTCCCCACCTCTTCGCTCAAAAGATCGATCTCTTTCTTCATATCCTCGATCTGACTGAGCGCGTTCTCACCACCAAGTCTCTCGAAATCGCTTACCAATCGTCTGTTCAACTGCTTCTGCTCCTCCATCACAGTATTAATTCTTGATCGATCTTCTTTATCGGATTCGATATCTGATTTCAATTGCTCTACTTTCCATTCTGATCTTTTACACTTTGTTTGAAGTTTTTCGTTTGATCTCAGAGCATCATTCAGTTCTTTCATAACATACTCTGGTCTGCTATCAGGCAGTACTCTGCGAAGCGCATCATGGAATCGCAAAGCTCGATGCCCGTACATGTGTGTGACACCAAAAACTCCTGCCTCGATCTTGTCGATGTCTTCATGCTGATTGCGTACAGCAAACCAGATAAGAGCAGGAAGAGGGATATTCGTACCGTTGGTACCCGCAGCGTTTCTATCCTCGATATATCTATAAATTTCCTTCTGGGGTATGCGCTTGATATCTTCCCTGTATTCTTCAAATCGATCTTTCAGTATCTTATCCAGTTGTTTGGATGTTTTGTTCTGGGTTCCACATGCCTTTACAAGGCTGCCATGCATCTCAAAAGCCGTGATACTGTCATGATTTAGTTTTAGTTTCTTGAAAATCTCTGACAGTTCCTTTTCATCGAATGTCAAACCAAGGATTGTACATACTGTTTGATTCCTGAATTCCCATATCTTTCTTTCTGACACGATAACACCCCACGTATTGAGCCCGATTCACCACCGTGCTCGTGTTAATCTAGTCGACCAGCACCTTTTCAGCCAGACCGTGGCCGATGGTGATCAACTGCTCTCCCACCTTTGCAAGTATGTATGTGCCTCTTTTTGGGGTCGGCGCAGGCGTTTCTTTTCTGAGCAGGGTGATTTCGGCACCCTCTTTGAGTCCGAGTTGCTCAAACTTCTCTTTTATATGGATTCCACCAACGATCTTTTCCACCGCTGCCTTTTCGCCCTCTTTCAGGTAGTTGATCTGGATGGATTTTCCCTCTATGGTCACAAACACCTTTGATGCCTGGCCCTCGCCCATTCTCATCTCCGCACCCTCGATTGTAAACACCATGGTACGGTCCGGGACATGTCGCAGGAATGTAAGTTCGCTCCCTTTCATGATGCCATATTCGGAAAGAAAAGCTTCGAAATCCTTTCCACCCTCAATTGATATGACAGTTCCCTTATCTCCTTCCTCCTGTCTCAGTAGCGGAAGCATCGATCCCTCCTTCTCCAGATATATCTTATCAGCCCATCCGCGAGCTATGACGATCTCTTGATCTCCCACTGCCAGGGAAATGGGTCCCCAGTGCACATGCACTGGCTCGGTTGCCACCACATTGAGTTCAACTCCTTCCTTTAAACCGAGTTCCTCAAGGTGCTCTTTGACATCAAGACCACCTGTGATCTCCTTAACAACCACCATAGTTTCAGGCTCTACATCTTTCAATGATTTCATTTTATATCTCTCCTTTTTTGATATATTGACCCTACAGGTATGATTCTATGATGTGTCATTAGGTACGCAAGTAATCGTCCCGAATAAAATTAGGTTTATTCAAAAAACCGAATTCTTTCCCTCTAATGATCCTGACAGGATCCTCTCCTGAAATGAGCAATCTTCTTATCATGTTCCTTGCACTGCGGTATTCGTTCATTCTTTGTTCAGATACTGCAGGGTCTCCATATATCCGCCACATTCCGTATTTTGTATGCCGAAGGGAATTGAGTCCCATAAACCCTTTAACATCCTTCAGTGGAATGCCCAGGAATACCCCGATCTCAGGAGGGCATCCGGCTATGGCATACCTGCGCCTGAGCATACTCAATGCATGTTCGATGGAATCAGACTCATATCCGCATTCAGACAGGAATTTTTTCACGGATTCGTTTCTCAAAAGTTCATCCAACAGATATTGATTGAAGAATAGCACAATTGCATTTTTTTCAGTTCTTTTCAACTCATAATAATCGATTTCAGATCTGCTAAAAATGTCTACCCTGTTACGATCCCATGCGTCCAGCAGTCCGCCGTAGTCATTGGAGATGTTCATCAGCGTTGCTGGTTTCCTGCCTGCTATGGTGGCTGCAGTACATCTCACGATCCTGTGTACCAAATGTCTCATATCATCACCATTGTTAGGTTATCCTAATTCGTATATTACCCGACAAACTCATGAATCACGATAAATAAGTCTGCATTCAGATTGTCCTGTTTGCAAAAATCAGTTTGAATGCCGCTTTAAAGATAGCCTTGCAGCAGGTTTCATAGAGTTCTCATCCCCACCAAGAGCTATATTCGAACATAATAGACTTCTCATCATCGTTTTTGAATGGCCACCATGCAATCCCCCATCAGAATCAATATACGAATAAGTAGCCATATACCCAGGCATATTGAAAACTGCTGCTGCAACTGCAGCAAACGATGATGTTTGGCTCCTGTACCCGTATGCAGTTTCCATATTGGGACCTGATGCGCTATCTGCCGGGTTCAGATCTAACATTACCTGTTGTGTTAGTCCAATCCTATTTTTGAAACTCATATTTCCATACTCCATCTACTAAAATAATAGAAGCTATACACTTACCAAAGAACAAAATACTCCCTCTGGTCGGATTTTCTTGAGTATATCAAGTTATACTTGGTCTACGAAAACAAAATCGAGGTAATGTGTATAGCAACTCCTGTTATGTAAAACAAGTGAAGTTTTTCACTCATCTTCATCAATTTCGTCACTCTCTACCTGCTCCTTGCATGTGCAATTAACACATTTCCCGTTGCATTCACAATCCATTATATCACACCTCTTTTCATTTACTTTATAAAATCAGGTTAACTGTTAAAACCTGAAATATCGTTCACACCTTTGAACGCCGCATCCACATTAATACAACAAATGCAATGGCGATCAAAAGTCCTCCAACTCCCTGAAGAGTCTTGATGAAAATCTCATCCTTTACAACAAATGAGACTGGAACCCTCACACCTGCTCCAAGACCAAGCCCACCTGAGTAATCACCGGATGGACGAGTCATGATCAGTATACTTCCATTGTACTCGCCAGCCTTCTTCTGGTCTATCGAGATATTTACAACCCTGCTTTCCTTTGCACTAAGATCAAACTCCTGCGGGTTCACGATGAGATCAACTCCTTCCACAATAAGCACAACCTGCTCAGCCTCATCGTCGGTATTGATCACATACAATTCTCGCATTGCGCCTTCTTTTACCCTCACCTCGCCGAACTCAATTTTATCAGGTGATGCACCGACACCGATTCCCGCTACTTGCGGGATCAGTAAAAAAAGAACGAAAAGGGGGATAATCCCCCTATTACTCGCTCTGTGCAACAAAGAAGATCGTTCCATCGTATGTTCCTCCTGCCCAATCAGGCACCACAAGGTTTGTCACAACCTCGTACTCGTACCAGAAGTCTGACGTGTCTGCTGGCACCACGCCTGAGAAACCACCGATATTCAATCCGTTTAACCGGAGCGACTCGTTGTAGAATCCGTTGCTGTCATCAAGTATCATTGCAGAGAGCTTTGCAGTACTTGCTCCTGTGTTTACAACCGTGATGACTTGGTTCCCGGATGTCATTCCTGTTCCGACCTTCCCGAAGTCAACACCTGTCGTTGTGACAGTCATCGAGATTGCGGGGATGATCTCTGCTGTGAGTTTTGTTGAACTCTCTCCTCTGATATACTCGACCTCAAATACTTCTTCTGTCGGCAGATAAAGAAACTTCTCTTTTAACTCTTTCTTTGCAAGTTTGAATGCCGACTTCTCATCTGGTGTTGCAACTTTTGTCTTACACCTCTCTCTCATCTCAAAGAACCCGTCAGGGAAAAAACCATCCTTCACGCTGACCACAACCACATCGCCTGTCGATATTTCGACAAACCTATAACAGTAGTTATCTTCAGTGAGATTCACGATATCAGTACCTTCCGGCAAATTGACTGTTACATCCTCACTTGAGTCCAAGATATACTCGAACGTTTCGTTATGCCCATCAGATGGGTGCGCACTGACAATCTCCAGATTGCCACGTTCTGGAATTCCATCCCACGCTTCAAACGCGGCCTGACTCGCCTTAAATGCTGCTGCAACGCACGGGCAGACATGTCCATGTGCTTCAGCAATATCATCCAGCGTGATATCCAGAAGTTCTCCTTCATCATAGATCTGAAGCGCAAGGTCAGTACTCTCCTTTGCCGCGCTCATCTTGATCCATTCCGCAACATTCGGGTGCGGCGTAAGCGCGCTGCTATCGTATGCATAAGTCAGGTTCTCAAGCAACTTCGGAATCTTCGTCCCGGTGAAGTACCCTTCACTCACCATCAGCGAAACGACAACGGGTCCAGTGGCATTCTCAACAATCGGCCTAAGCGTGAATTCGGGATGAAGCGTCTCGTTGTGGTGGATAAATGCAGCCTGTGTGCCTGCAATTCCAATCGCTGGATCGCTCCAGTATGTCAGCTTCAATCGTGCCTGATTGGCAAGTGATTCCGTGCTGTTCACCCATCCGGCAAAGTTATCCTCCTCCCCGGTCCCGTGCGCAACAAGAACGAGCGTCTCGTCTTCCGGATTCTCGCTCAGGTCAGCCGTGCGATCCGCAACGATCCCTGCCACAAGCCAGTGGTCATCCATCGCACCGGTCAGGACGATCTCAGCATCGGTCTCAACCGGCACAAGTTCTTCTTCCTCTTCTTCATCCTTATCCGGGTGCTTCAGCGTTTGCATATCCCAGTCAGACATAACCGGCACACGAGATATTATGTATCCATTGCCCTTCGCAACGACGGACCGCTCCATCTCCACACCTTCCACAATAATATGTTCGCTCATCGTCGGAAGCGTCTCCCTGAGCCCGAGCACATACTCGATCTCCTGGATATGGCTGCTATGTGATGAAATAAAGAGCGGTACAGCGATGATCTTTGTGACACGGGCATCATCGAGTCTCTCGACAGCATCATTAATCGTCTCGTTGGGTACAAACTCAAGGAATCCGAGTTCGACCGGATATGGCAGATCTACCTCACTGACCGCATTCCGTACAGGGCTGCACCAGTCCTCGCTCGAGCTTCCGTGTGCGATGACAAGTATGCCGTATTTTTCTTCATTCTCTGCTGCTACAGCAGGTATGATCAATGAAATAATCATGATCAATAGCATAATATTTACTGCAATAGCCTTCCGGCTCTTTTTTTGCTTTGTTTCTTTCATAACATACCTCCTTTAAGGTATGTCTTCATTGGCGGTTAGGTTCAGAAATACTATACCCGAATAAAATTAGGTTTTGGGCGAAAAACCAAACCCGGTCAAGCCAAAACGAACAAGGCAGCTTACTGAAAAATATACAGTAAAAAAAGAAAAATATATACAATAAAAAAAAGAAAACCGCCCCTTAACAGGAGCAGCATGATCCGCACTGTGGTGCATTGAGATCCTTGACAACAAACCCTTTTCCTGATTCATTGTCTATAAAATCTATCAGTACACCGTCCAGTGATTCCTGGATGCTGGATGCTATAAGCATCCTGACACCTTTACTTGTAAGTTCAACATCTTCTTCTTTCTTGGTGTCATCCAGTGACATTCCATAACTGACACCACTGCAACCCATACCTGCCACGAAAATACGCAGTGCATGGTCTTGCTTGTTCTCCTGTTCCAGGAGATTTTTCAGCTCTTCTGCTGCTAAATCTGTTATATCTACCATTGTATCACTTTTGCTTATTCATTATTTGAAATTTCACAATTATTACAATATATGATTTGTTCGAAACCATACGAACTAAATTTGTACTTTATTCAATAAATACCTATTGGTCACTATTTGAACAGTCATATTATTTCAACATTTTGATTTTACCTTATCAAAAGAACTTGGAGGCAAGGGTTGGGGCGACCTGGCATAACTCCGCATAGCTGCAGTAATCACAAGGTGCGTCATCCGGGCGGTGGGGTAGCCTACCATCCCTTATTTTCCGGATCCTGCCAACAAGTATCAGTACCTTCCTCCGGTCAGCCCGTTTGATCTTTGTATTGCGTACAATACCATACCTGGCATATTCCACAGTTCCCGAACCCACAGCACAGTCATATTCTTCCTCCACCAGGATGGAAAGGGCAGTGAGCCTTATCCTGTCATCCTTCCATATACCTGATTCGGGGGCACGGCCAGTACGGATAATTGACAGACCAGGCACATCATCCACCATAAGCAACCGGTCAGGGCTTCCGGACAGGCCAAACTTCTTTGAATATAACACCGGCTCAGTATCATGGGAAGTGAGCAACTCAACCAGCCTGTTACTACCCAATCGTTCAACTGATTCCAGAATTCCGCACTTTATCCCTTCCAGGTGCGACCTTACAGCCTCAACAGCTTCAAAAAGCATTTCTTCATCAATGCCCCTTAGCTCCTCCCTGTAAATGGCAGTAAGCTGGTGCGCTGCAATGTCGAGGAGTTCCTGCAATGCATCATCCATGTCCCCCGATTGCACCACATCTGCATAGGACCGGGCCATTTCCCTGATCAATAGTGACTCGACATAAGAAGAGGTGATGGGATTTGCGGGCCTGGATTCCTTATAAGCATAATAGACCTGTCTTGGACATTTGAGATAATTGCTGATGTCAGATACTCTTATGTGATCTTCCATATTCCTACCTTTTGTGAAGTAACAAGTAAAACACTGAAAGTTTTTTCATTATATTTTAGCATTGTGGTTCATTATGCAAAACCATTATATTTAATAAGTATTAGAATATACCCCTACGGTAACACTTTTACCTAAAATAGTGTTACTGTTGTAATATTTAGTTCAACTGAGATGAAATTCATGATAGAAAAAATTGGAATACTGGCACTTGGTCACGGAAGCAGACTACCGTACAATAAAGATGTTGTATCAGGGGTTGCTGACCTTATTGCAGAGAAATACGAAAATACAGTGGTCAGGATAGGATTTATGAACATGGACGATCCCACCATGGATGAGGGATTAAACGCCTTTAAAGGTACGGGAGTGACCACTATAGTGGCCGTTCCCATATTTTTAGCGCACGGCGTGCATACTACCGAAGATATCCCCCAGATACTGGGTATCAGCAGGGAGAAACGCAGTACGACGATCCAACTTAACGGCAACAGTGTAACCCTGGTCTATGCCGAGCCTCTGGGTGTTGACCAATTAATAGCTGACCTGGCACATAAGAGGGTACTGGAAGCACTGGAATAAAAGTCACACATGCTGTTCGAAAATAAAGATGTGGCTGTCATAGACCTGACCCATGGCGGCATCCCACTGGCACGCCACATCGCCAGACAGGCGCGAAGCGTTACCGGTATTGACATATACGGTACTGTGGGCGGTGATATATTGTCAGGGCTTGAAAAGGACGGCATAAAGATCGCTGATAAAATAAATACTGATATCGACCTGATAGTTGCACCGGTACACCTGAACCCTGTCCTCATGCCAGACAGTGGCGATTGTGCCGATTGTACCGTGATCACCCATCACAGGGCAGTAGGTGAACTCATATCAGGCATTCCTAACGGGAGCCTGGAGAGAAGAATTGTAGAAATAACAGGCACGGGCGCCAAGACAAGTACTGCCACACTACTGGCTGATATGGCATCCCGCAGCATGTCGGTCCTGTCCCATACCACTCGCGGAGTGGAGCACTGGCAAAAAGGTGTACCAATAAAGGTACATCACGGCCTCAGTATCGCACCGGGCAGCATCCTTGAGGCACTGGAACATGCCGCTGATATAAATCCCGACCTGTACATATTCGAAGTATCCCTTGGCGGTACCGGAGCAGCTGAATTAGGTATCATCACCAGCCTGGATAACGAGTACACCATAGCCGGCGGCAACAGCACATCCACCAGGGCCAAGATGCAGATGGCAGACTACGCAAAACACGGCAGCACGCTGCTTGTAAACGCATCTGTTGGGCAGATAGATCCACCTGATGATGTGAAAATTATCACCTTCAGTGATACACCAGGGAAGGGCGACGTGTATATGAACGATCCGCACACTGGGATCCGGACCATCAATTGCGAATCCCTGGATTGTGGAACCATCAGGTTCATGCCAGGTTCAGGTTATGACCCCTCGTCCTATTCCACAGCTATGGTCTGTGCGGCTGCAGCCGCCTGTATATTGAATGTGGGACAGGGGAATGTCGAGTCTACACTGCTTGATTTCCAGGGAGTGCACGGCAGGATGAGGCAGGTGGAATGGGCAGGCCGGAAAATGGTGGATAACTCTAATTCCGGCATGAACATCAACTCAGTGGGGCATGCACTGGAATATGCCAGGAATATTGCAAAAACAGGCAACAGGCTTGTACTTGCACTTGGCGAAGAGGCAAAGCAGGTATGCGAAGGGCTTGACCCTGGAGATGTCAGTACCTTTACCATTGAACACGGCACTGATGTGGATGATATTATCCTGGTAGGCGAGAGAATGGAAGGTATAAGCGGAAATAACATCCACCATGCAGACAGCCTCGATCACGCAATCGAGATAGCAGAGTCGCTGACAAAAGAGAACGATATTATAATTTCATGTGTAAAATGTTTCAGATAAACCGGAGGATATAAAAGAATGAGTCCAGTACCCAAACCCCTTGAACCCCTTATCATGCATCCCAGACCCAGTTCCATCGTGGCAGCACTGTATACCCTGCGCGACCTTGACGTGGACGTGGTGATCCT
Source organism: Methanosarcinales archaeon (assembly GCA_030610815.1). Classification (GTDB taxonomy): domain Archaea; phylum Halobacteriota; class Methanosarcinia; order Methanosarcinales; family Methanocomedenaceae; genus Methanocomedens_A. The sequence goes on along the minus strand of JAUWRA010000042.1, from coordinate 2,149 downwards.
GCACGGCCCGGCAGGGTGTAGTTTCAAACATGCCAGGCTTCTTGAAGAGGACGGCCTTCGTGTGGTCACCACTGCACTGGATGAGTCCGGTTTCGTATTCGGTGGCCATGATGAACTGGTAAATATACTCAAAAAGGTTATCGAGATGTTCGACCCGAAAAGTATAGGCATCGTAGGCACCTGCGCCAGTATGATCATAGGCGAGGAACTTCACGAAGCAGTCCTGGAAGTGAACCCTGACGTCCCTGTGATAGAAGTGGAAGTGCACGCCGGGTACCGTGAGAATACCAAAGGCGTGATCATTGCACTGGAATCAGCACTGGCCGCAGGGATTCTCAGCGAGGAAGAGTTCGAACGGCAGAAGGTACTCCTGAATGAGGCCACTGAAGTAGAGAAACGCCACGGTGCAGCCAGTAAGGAATACCTGGAACCCAGCCGCGGCGATACCAAATATACTGTGGCAAAGCGTATCATAGAATTATTAAAGGAAGGTAAGAAGTGTATCAACATACTGAATGCCAAAAAGGAGACCGGGTACATGTTCGCAGATATCAATGCAGCAGTGAACCAGGTGGCAAAGGACCTGGGCTCTGATTCAGTTATAATCAATATGGCCAACCTGGATGAGAACCTGGGACTGGACAGGGTCAGGGCCCATGCCCGTAACATTGCCCGCGACCTAAAAGGCATGGGCGTGGAAGTACATGAGATCATTGGCGGGCTGGACGAATATCCGGTAACAGGAGAAAACGTCAGCAAGCTGATTGCCGAAAAATACCCTGGATTTGATTTTGCCGTGATAACGGGCGTGCCCCATGCCATACCCATGGATAATCTGGAAGGGATGGAGATCATCTCTGTGACCAACGGGCCCAGGCAGGTACTGCCCCTCAAGGAAATGGGGCATGACCATGTGATAGTGGAGATAGACCTGCACCCCAAGACCCTGGGTATCAGCAATATCGTAGAATCCGAGTTCGGGGCCACCCTGCGCGAACTGGCACGGGAGGAAATGCAGTGAAACAGATCGCCATCTATGGTAAAGGCGGTATCGGGAAGAGCAGTACAGCATCCAATGTAGCTGCAGCGTGTGCAGATGAGGGATATAGTGTCACAATCATAGGCTGCGACCCGAAGAGCGACTCGTCCATCACACTGCTCGGGGGACATCGCATCCCAACAGTTATGGAACTGATGCAGCAGCGTGTTGAGATCACTGAAAAGGATGTGGTATTTGAGGGGTACAAAGGTGTCAGGTGTGTGGAAGTGGGCGGTCCCGAGCCAGGTATCGGCTGTGCAGGCAGGGGCATAATCGTGGCTATCAAGACGCTGCAAAAGATTTCCACTGTCATGCAGGACTGTGACCTCATCATCTATGACGTGCCCGGGGATATCGTGTGCGGCGGGTTTGCGGCACCGATTCGCAAGGGGCTGGTAAATGATACATATGTGCTTACTTCTGGCGAATACATGCCACTGTATGCGGCCAATAATATCTGCAAGGGCTTTGCCAGGCTGGGCAACCAATTGAACGGTGTGATCTGCAACAGCCGCAATGCAGAGAACGAGGAGGCTATTGTGAGTGCCTTTGCAAAGGAACTGGGCAGTGAACTACTGGCCTTTATACCAAAGGACACTATCGTACAGACCTGTGAGCGGGCAGGTTTCTCTGTTATCGAAAAAGAGCCTGAGAGTGAGATTGCAAAGGTCTATCGCAAACTTGCCCGCACCATCATGGAGCGCAACTCGGCCTGTGACCCCAAACCGCTGACAGATGAAAGGCTGCGGGAGTTGACTGGTTAATGTTCGTACTTCTGTGGTAAATTAAGGGACTTTTTATTTTTTCCTGGAACGGTTTATAACCACAGAGAAAACGTACAATTATACCTTTCGGTTTGTTCAGCATGAGGCAGGACCGCTCCCTCTCCAAATGCCCGAAATATACATGTTGTTGTTCTGGATTCCGTATCACCCCTGCCAACGTGACTAAAATCAAGCGCTCATAAATCTGTCGCCCCTTTGGGGTTCGCTTCGCTCGACAGCATTATGGCGGTTGATTTCTTAACGTCACTAATAGGCAGGGCCGCGACCGGCACGGATACACCGAAATAAACATTTCATAAAAATCGACAGCTACCGCTAAGACAGA
>JAUWRA010000066.1 GCA_030610815.1 Methanosarcinales archaeon | reverse complement strand
GAACTTACGCTCAGGGCATCCGCAGTACGGTGTACTTTTGCAGGTACAGGTTAAAAAATCAGCAGCAAAGTTCATCAGTTTGCGGGCAGTCGTACTGTCAAGTTTTGCCAGGCTGTCACCTGATAATGCCATTTCCATTGCACCGCCCTGGAAAACCCTTGAAGGCAGGCGGACATTCAAGCTGGCTGATATGCGGTCGGCACCTGTAAAAAATGCCTGGTCGAACACATCAAGTTTTGCCAGGATATTAATTGGTTCCAGTCCAGAGTTTATTCCATCCTTAATGATGGATAACTGGTCATGGTTCATGAAATATGTGCTCATTATACGTCCAGCCAGGGTAGGACTGACAACTTGTCCAGATACCTTCAAGTACCCCCTATCCAGCAATTCACCTATAAGCTGGTCCGTGTCAGTGCCGCCCAGTCTCATGGAATCCACTGTCCTGATGATGCGCCTGTCGCCCCAGATAATTGCAGATGCCAGCACCTGCTCAAGCCCTGCATCTTCATCCACCCCAACCGTTAGCGGAGGTACTTCACCCCTGAGCAACCGAAACGCCACATGGTCCTCGCTCTCACCATGCCCTAAGCGTTTATCAGGTTCGGCCATGACCACAACTATGCCCCGGTCATGGTAATCCGGCCTGCCTGCCCGCCCCTGCATTTGCAGGAACTCACCCTGTGTCAGCCAGTCGATACCCATTGTAAGCCCTTCGAATATCACCTGGGATGCAGGAAAATCCACACCTGCTGCCAGTGCGGCAGTGGTAACAACCACAGGTATCCTGCTAGTGGCAAATCCTTCTTCTATCCTGCGCCGTTCACTGTACGGCAGTCCCCCGTGGTACGCTGCCGAACGTATTTGCAGGGCGTCCGATAACTTGTGGCAGTTCCGCCTTGAATTTGTAAATACAATGGTCTGCCCCCTGAAACCTTTAGAGGACTTCCTGTCATATTCCTCCTTTGCCAGCTGGTTGATAAGCCGCAGTTTCTCTGACGGCCCGCCAAAGAGCAGGTGACGCTCAAGTGGCACAGGTCTTTCCTCATACTCGACAAGCTCGCTCCCCAGTCCATCTGCAAGCCAGCCCGGGTTGCCGACAGTAGCCGAGAGGTAGATGAACTGGCACTGCGGATACAGGTGCCTGAGCCTTGCTATCAGGCCGTCCAGCCTTGGTCCCCTCTCTGGGTCCTCTATCATGTGCACCTCGTCCATAACCACAGTGCCCACACCACCAAGCCTCTTTGCACCGCCTGACCTCAGCAGGTGGTCGATCCCCTCATACGTGCCCACAATGATATCAGAATCAATGGAAGTGCGCATTTTCCCAAGTTTACCCTTACCCTTACTACCCTTGGCCTTACCCTTCCCAATGCGGCTTTGCCCTACCTTCAGGGCTGTTGTCAGGCCGAGTGGGGAGTACTTGTTTGTGAACTGGTCATATTTCTGGTTGGCCAGTGCCACTAACGGGACCAGGAAGAGCATCTTTCCCCTGCCTGCCAGAATGTTGCTGACTCCCCCTATCTCACCGATGAGTGTCTTGCCTGTGGCAGTGACAGATACTACAAGCTGGTTCTTCCTGTCAAGCAGTCCTGACTTAATGGAGATCGACTGGACAGGCAGCAGTGTTTTAGGCAGTACACTTTTCAGCCGCTTGTCCAGTTTCAGGTCATGTACCTTGACCAGGTCAACACTGCCGCTGGCATGGACATGATCAAATAATGTCAGTTCACGGTCCATTTTCTTAGGGTCAAGCAAGACCAGCATACGGTCCAGGTCACGGGTCCTGAGCAGTTGTGCAAATAGCCTTTCGATACCTTCCTCTGCCATCCTTTTACTGCACAAATGTATTTCCCTGTGAAGTTCAGATAAAGCGCAGTTCTCACATATCAACTCGCCCCTGAACCGCACTGATCCTGAATCCACAGGTGTGTATCTTCCCTGTGAAATGCACAGGCGGCAAACGTGCGCCAATTCATACCCGATCTGGTAGCCGTCCAGCATTTCAATAATTTCCTTTTTGGCAGCAGCATCTCCGTGCCCGGCAACCAGTATAAGGTCAGCCATCCTGAGCAGTTCCACGGCTTCAGCGGGGGGTCTCAGGTCGTCGGCCTTACCGTCTATAACCCTGAACTTGAACGGCCTTGGGCCTTTTGGGGTTTGCCTTAATACCAGGTTGCCTATAAATGAAGCTGTATTGCTGCCGTTTTTCAGGGGCAGCAGTTCAATGGCTGATCTTATGGGCCTGATAAGTATGACAAGCGACATTGTATCAAAAACAGCTATTTTCTCAGGTCGTACAATTCATATGCTAAACCTTCGGATTCGAGCCGGTTTAATAGTGGGGGGACCTCTTCATCCACAGACACCACAATCGAGGATACTCCGTGGAATGCAGCTTCTACTACCGATTCCTTTGCCCCGAACATAACGTTGGGGTCCCTTCCCACCTTACGTAATGCGATAAGGGATTCCACTCCAAGGGCACATATGTAATTGCTGTCCTTTACCAGTTCATCCAGCAGGTCCATATCCACCTGCCTTGAACCACCTCGCTCAACTCTGGGGACCTTGCATACCTTGATATTCACATCATCAAGTTCGATCAACCCGTGCAGGTCGGTAACACCTACATCCTCACTGGCAGTGGCATCTGAAATAAGTATTCCGGTGGCTCTATGCTGCTCTTTTATATTGGCATATAAAAGACCGTTACGCATCACAAGAAATACTTTCTGGCCGGCCTTGTAATCCTCTTCTGCAATGGCAGTCCACACCGAAACATGACTGATGACATCTTCCATCACATAGTTGGCATACCGCCTCAGTTCAGCGGTGCGCTCAATTACCCATTCTATTCCTTTTTTTGTGACCTTATATCGTACCCGGCCGTCAGAAAAGATCAACCCGTTGTCAGTCAGTTCTTTAATATATTCAGAAACCGCCTGGGGAGTTATTCCGACCTTTTCGGCAATCTCCCTCTGGCGTACATTTGGCTGGTGGGCTGTTATTTCAACAAGTATCTGGAATTTTGTACTCTCTTTTTTACTGTGAAGCAGATCTATCATCCAATAGCACCGACAAATTCGATCCTCTGTCCTTTAACGATGAGTTTGTCTGAACGCCGTGCCACACCTCTCAGATACAGCGGGCTTGCACCTATGGCCCTTGATAGCCCGGCCATGGACTGGTTGCCGTTCATGACCTCTGTTTCAATATGCTCCATCATATTCCTGAGTTCGTCATCACGACTGAAAGTGATCATAAGCAGGTCTGACAAATCTTCAATGGAACACTGGAAATTTACCTGTATCTTTGAATAGGATGTGTGGAATTCTTTTTCAGGTTTGTTACCTGGTTCAGGCATACGCCACTTACTCTCTACCAATCCGCATTTTTTCAAAATACTTAGACTTTCATCTACTTCAATTGAAAGCTGTTCTTCAAGTTCTTTTGTTGTATACCAATCTGCAAGGAGTATGTCAAAAACTTTCTTATGGGCATCCGACCCGAAAGTTCGCAAGAGTGGGACAAGATCCGAGGGATCATTGATAATACGAGTTCGTTTACCCATTTATTGTAACCTCTTATTATACTATATGGTCTTCTAATTTGATAAATGTTTTCAAGTAAATCCCCCACTTCGGCCGGAGTAACTTGAGTCGATTTCATCATACGATTTTACCACCAAGTAGAATAAATAAAGCCTGTACAATAAATAAAAGTAATATTGGAACAGGTCCACAAAAAAAAATTAATTATTTTATCCATCTGGATAATAATTTTAATATTCCGGTTCCAATCCGTCGATCTTGGAGAAGGTCGCATTAGCTTCCTTCCTGATGGCCATTCTACCCCGTTTATCCCTTTCCATGTGAATAGCTTCCACAGCAAGAGTATACAGATTATCAAGTTCTGAAGTGGTTTCCAACGTCAGCACAGAAAGCACTTTAGGAGCCTCTCCATTGCGGATGATCACACCCTTGAACACATGACCAATATGCGATGAGAGTTTTTCTATCTCACTTGAGATATCATCAATGTTAAGGTGCTTCCGGTCCCCACGAAGAATTATCATCGCCCTGCTTCCTTCTTCATAAACATTAGATGAGAACAACAAGCCATTTGGGGATAAACTATCGTGGATCACATTCTTTATGGGTGTATTGCCATCACCTTTTGCAAACCCGATTGTGGCAAAACCCGCTCCTCCGGCCATGACTGTCTTGAAGTCACCCAGGTCTGTAACCATCATCATCTCACTGTCCAGGGCTTCAAGCAGGAACAGCACCCTTTCGGCTATCATTTTATTAATACCGTCATAGGCGGTCTGTATATCGCCTCCGACATTCTTCAGGAACTGGTTATCTGCCAGTATAATGCCGTCAGTTCCGCTGTCACGCATTTCCTTTAGACAAAAAGCAGAGTTCTGGAGGTAAATAGTCCCCTCTTCCCGGAAGGGTAGGACCATAATGGAATAAACTGGATAATCATACCTGTTCTTCAATTCTTTTATAAGCGGAGGGCTGAACGAAGACCCGGTACCGCCCGAAGATGAAGATATAACAAAAGCAACATCGAAATCACCTCTTTCAGAGATATTTCTCAAAACCATATCTTTATTGTCAATAAAGCATTGTTTACCTAAAAGACGGTTGGCACCTAATCCGTGCAGGTTTGGGATATGTATCCTATCCTTGGCCTTTGTATTGCGCAGTTCCTTTAAGTCGTTGATTGCGGTATTGATAGCAATCGTTTCAACCTGGGATGGGAATTTCTGGCGTGAATAATATTTTGAGAATTTTCCGCCACCAAAAGCTTCCCTATTGATGGAGTCCAGTATCCGGTTGCCGCATTGTCCAACCCCGACAATTAAAACATTTAACATTTTTAATTCTCCTTAATACTTTATTCCCGGTTTATTACATCCTGAACTGATTTCTTCTCCAGTATAACCATCCTGCAATGGCAACTACGATAAGGATTGGCGTTACATATATGTAAAGAGGATATTCTGCAAGGTAATCAAATTCACCTTCCTCTATAATGAACGTACCTGATGAGATTTCTTTTTTACTCACAATACCTGTGCCGTTATCATATGTTAATTTTACTATCAGTTCGTTGGATCCGATCTCATCGGCCTTTAATGTGATCGTGTAGTCTTTTTCATATCTGGCTCCATAGACACTTTCCTGGATGACAGGCTTTTCACTGATAATATTGACGTCCTCGGAACCTGAAATATATGTCATGTTCCCGGGAATTATGGGGTCTATGCGGATGGTGGATGCGGGAACGTCTTTCAGGTTCTGTACATGAATTGTGAAAGTAATCGTGTCCCCGCGTTTTATTTTTGTCTCATCTGCTGTTACTTTGAGGTCAAGTACAGAGGTTTCCACAGCTTCTGCTGCTACGGTGACCGATGGCCTGTTAGAGGTTGACGAATATTCATCGTCGAACACAGATGAAGAATATGTAGCAGTGGCCGGGTTAAGTGAAAATGTACCGCCGTCAGCGGCCTGTATCTCATAAATGAACATCTGGGTAAACGAACTACCGATACCAAGTTCTGTTGGATAGGTAGTATAAATGTTAGATTTGAATGTAAATCCGGGAGTGATTCCCGAGTCAATGGAGATACGTTTTGCGATACCATTTCCAGTATTCTTTGCTTTTATCGTTACCCTGATAATATCCCCTATCTCCACATTGGTTTTATCGACTTCTTTAGTAAGTATTAAAGAGGGTTCACCGATATATTTGGCGTTTGAGACGCCCCCGTCAACGGCTGTTTCGTATTCTATCACTATACCTGCAGTAGTAATATCTACAATGGTATATTGAGATGTCAGGTTCTTTTCATTTACCGTGATTTCAACTGAACCACTCTGGTATTTGAATCTACGTTTATTCTCACTTACTGTTGTTGAAGTAGTTAATTCCTCATAAGACCCATCAGGTTTTAATTGGTAAATTGTTACTTCCAGTGCCAAATCTCCAGAAAATAACATAATATCTGATACTTCAATAAAATAATTGTTGATCTGGTAGCCATCTCCTTCATAAATCTTTTCATCATAGATGTTATCAGCACTAGTAACACCAATAGATGAATTCATGATAAATATGAATAACAGAGTATGAATAATTATCCGATTATTTTTCAATTTTTATGTCCTCTCGATAATGTAATGACCATCCAATGTTTTAATGTCCTGTAAATCTTTTTCATTAACTAACATAAGAGATATATATTTTATGGCTTCACTTGCGTTGTACAATCTGCCTACCAGATATTACTTGCTATATATTGTTCATCAAATGTATTTAAATTTTCCATTACTATATATTAAGGTATTAATATAATTATTCTGCACATATTATTGTGAGTTACTGAATGAAGTTACCAATAGATGAAACAGTACCTACGAACAATATTGCCCTATAAGATAACTCTACTTAAACTGGAACTGTTGAGGCTGGAGTCAATTGATATTTAAGTGCTTACCCAGGCTGTTCCACTTCGGGCGGCGTAACATTGAACTCGTACATAAAGGTCTTGCGCTGTACCATAAATTTCGAGAATAACTTTACCTTAACAATCCCTGTCTCGCCCGGGCCTAAATAGGCAACTGTTGAGTTGCTTATACTGGTACCGGGTTCACATTCAGTTTTTGTCCAGTTATAAGCCTTGCATGAATTTACTGTAATTGTGAAATTCCCACCATCGTGATCATTATTGGTAAGACTTAAGGAATATTCCGTGCCCTGCTGGTCATTTTCAAAAATTGTTCTGCTTTGCAGTTCCTCATAAGTAAAATCAGTCAATGTACGGATAACCGAGGTATGGTATTTTGGGTCTTCCGGGTACATATCTAAGTTATCCCCATAACCATCACCGTCAGTATCAGCCCATTCTTCAGGGTCTTCAGGAAAGGCATCGGCTGAATCTGGATAACTATCGCCATCACTATCAATGCTGACATTTGCATCCAGTGGGTCCAGGTCAATGCTATCCATATAGCCATCCCCATCAGAATCAGAATTGAAGGGGTCAGTCCCTTCACTCTTTTCAGTATTATCCCCGATACCGTCACCGTCAGAATCCTTCCATTCACCCGGGTCTTTCGGGAAGGCATCCACTGGATCACTATGCCCGTCACCATCTGTATCCGGTGCTTTCAGGCATCCGGCATAGAATGATGATACAATAACTATTAGCAATATAATTAAGAACTTTTTTGCTGCCACATTAACACCTGTTAATATATTTGATAATATTATCATTCGGTATTATCATTCGTTATATAGTAAGATTGGAAAATAAGATATATAATATTTCTGTATGTGGTCCCCTAATTTTTTTCGCATTGAACTCCGCTCAAAGTAATTATCTAACCACTAGTAAATCCACCTTAAAAACCAATTTGTACTGAAATCCCTGTATCACAGTTTTTCCATGGCCTTATTAAGATGACGACCTGCACTATCCAGGTCTTCTGCTGCGGATAGCAGTTCATCTTTTACTTCATGCATGCCCATATTCCCTGCTTCATCTGCCTGTTTCCTATAACCTGCAACATGACTTTTATTATGCTCTGACCAGTGTTCAAGTTTTATCTTCAGCTTTTCCGGTTCCATATTATATCATCGCTCCACGCATTTTCCAGGCAATGCTTTACCAAACGGTTCACCCTATAAGTCCACAAATGGTTTTGACAATTACGGAGTCAAGATATTGCTCACTTCGTTCGCATTTATTAGGGCTACAGGAAAGTCTATGCTTTCCTATACGCTAAAAAACCTGATACCGTGAAATGACGGTATCATTAACAGTTTTTCAAGTTTACAACTTATATCTCCGAGGGTACAATGGTGTTTAGTTTTACGTGCTGGAGACCTTTGTTTTTTACAAGATTCTCGTATACTTCCTTCATTCTTTTTCCTTCGCCCATCATGATTATTACTTCCATACAGTGGTCATGATCCAGGTGAATGTGGACAGTAGACTGGATAATATCTATGAATTCATGCTGGATATTTGCAAGTAAATCCTCTATGCCCCGCTGTTTATGATTATATGCAAGGGTTATGTTGCCTGCTCGTTCCCCTTCTATGTCACTCATCCAGTCATAATACCTGATATACCCCCTGATGGCATCCCTGATGCCTTCTGACCGGGAAGAGTATCCCCTGTTATTTATTATAACATCAAACTTGTCGAGCAAGACATCCGGAAGAGAAACTCCGATTCTTGATAATTCTGTTTCCATTTTGAAATAATCTCCATCAGCTTATTTTAATTAGAATTGCTTCTTGTTTCTATATACATGCATGATATATAATGAAGGTTTTTATTTTTTGTGGCTGTCATAAAGTTTGGCATTCGTGCTACATAATATCATCACTGTGTGCACCCGTACATATTAGCTATTTAATCCTTCAACAAATAACCAGGCGTGGATGGACGTGAAATTAATTCGTATGATAATTCGTATGATAGTGAACATTTCACATGGGAATTTTATAACACAAAATGATTTGACATACCTAACTATCTATAAATTTTTTAAATTTTTCCAGACAGGATTTCAATAGGTGATGAAAATAATGTGTTGGTATTAAAATCTCTTCCAGTGATGATTCCTTTGATCATAGTGTTATCGTTGGTCGGTGTTTGGATAGTAACGGTATCCCCCACATTGAAATTTTCCATATTTCCAATTATTTTTATCGAACCTGAATAGGTGGAATTGTCTTGGGGATTTAACCTGATCTCACAGACTGTAACATCTTCTAATTTTGCTTTATTCAGGTACATAGTGAGATTTGATTTATTATTCGATGAAAATCTTTCAAATGCTTTCGCTATCGGAATATAGCCACCCTTGGGGCCGGTTATCCCTTTAATCATTTTTAACATTTTCAGGATTTGCATATGATTTCTGATTGTTCCAACATTTAGACCTGTGGTTTGTGCAACTTCTGATGCCTGAAGTGGTCTATCGTTCTTATTATAGAGGTATATTAAATTTGACAATATTTTTTCCTGGGTTAGAGACAGATTCATGTTATCACCTAAAAAAATTATACAATTGGAATTTGATTAATGACAAACATCTGGTTCAAAGTACCCCATTTGCTTTCAGAACTTTCCTTTACATTTTCTTCCATATTAATATCATCCATGTAGTAATAGCAATTAGTAATACAAATATTAAACTTTGTATTACTGCTTGCATCTAATAATGCCATAATATAAAACATTATTGCATTTTTTTCTTTAAACGACCAGATTACAAAAAGTTGGGCCACCCTGATGCAAGTGTTTCCATCCCCTGTTCACATCCCTGTCCAGTAGATATTCACATGTGGTAAGTATTATCAAATTGCATGTGAATTATCCATTCATGAAAATCACCGTTATCTCTGACACACATTTAAAACCAGGTCAGCCCATAGAAATACTGCCCCAGACCCTACTGGATATGCTGGCTTCTTCTGATATGATAGTCCATGCAGGGGATTTCGTGTCCCTCCAGTGTTATAATGAATTGCAGGATATCAACAACCTGGTGGGTGTGGCAGGTAACACAGACTCCCGGGAAATCAGGCATCTGCTGCCAGAGCATACCACCTTCAAGGCCGAAGGCATCCGTATCGGTGTGACACACCAGGGCCAGCTCTCACTAGTTGATATGACAGGACTGGGTTATTTTGCCAGGGAACTGGAGGTTGACCTGCTGATCTTCGGGCACATCCACAGGCCCAGGCTGCACAAAAGCGGGGATATAACTTTATTGTGCCCAGGCAGCCCCACTTCGCCCAGACAGTCCGAGCCCAGTGCGGCCGAACTGATGATTGAGGACGGGGAAGTTTCGGCTGCCATTGTTAATTTCCAGGGGAAGGTTTGTGGCAGCATAGAGTTTGCACGGTTGCTGGGTAAGAAATAAACTGCATATCATGATATTTTTGATAAATCCCTATCGAAATAACTGGTTTTTGAGATCGTGCCCTTTGACCCAATCATTAATGGAAGCAGTTGACGGCTGCAGCGCTGCTGCCTACGGCGCTGCTCCACAGATCGCAAGAACTCCTGAAAGGGCACAAGACAAGACTGTGCCCGGTGATATCCTATAGACGCTTAGCTCACAGTTCGTCCGCTTTAAATCATCAGTGAAATCACTATCGGGGTGATAAACGCCTCTAAAAACGCGGCTATACTTAGCAACAGCGATGTAGCCAGCACGACCTCAAGAGTTTCCATGAGCGCCTCAGCTCCGTTCTCCAGACTCTCCATAATTTTCACCCCCAGCTTTATGCCAGCGGCTGTGGCGATCACGAGTGCCAGGTATTCAGGGATGCCGTGCACTCCGATAAACATTGTTGCCGTTTCTGCAGGGAATACCCCGTAAAACAGCCCAAATATGGCTCCGTTGACTATACCGCCTGCTATGGGGGGCACCCCAAGGAAGATGCCACTTAACCCGAAGTTCATCGCTACACCGATATTATTTGAAAAATAATAAATTACATCGATCAAGGGCATTGAGATGTATGGACCAAGTAATCTCTGCTCCTCAAAGCCCCCAGATAAAACCATCATGGTTTCCTCGCTTAAAAAAAAGAACGAATGCCCCATATAATACCCTATACCAACACCGATACCGTAAACAGAGAGCGCTGCCAGAAGATACACTTTATTCTTCCTGATAAAATTAATCAAAATATATGGCGATCTTGCTATGAATTCCCTCACAGTCTTGATGATCTCGATCTCTTTGTCCATCTCCTTGACTGCTACTCCGGTTCTATCGAGGAAGAAATTTAACTTGGATAGCTGTATCCATGGAACCAGAATAACTATTAAGAACAACATAAAGAGAGGCGAAAGACTGGAATTGAATAGAAGTGCAATAACTTCAAAAATACCCTCGATGACACCATACGCTATGAATACAACGATCAGGATAAAGATAAAGATCAAGACAGACCCGATGTTTCCGGAAACAATATCTTTGCTCCGTTTAATTGAGTCTATTACACCCATCCCCTCTATCACGATACATTCTTCAGCAAAAAACAGTAATACCATAGCCATGAGCCACAGTATGATGCACAGTATGATCGAGGGGACGAATATTGCGATGTTGGCTGGCGAAGGGACGAATACCAGAGTGGAAAACGGTATCAAAAACAATACGATGGAAAATATATACACCAATATCCATAAACCCATTATCCGAAATGAATATTCTTTAGCATAATATAAAAAGTTCCTGAAATCCGTTGTTGTCGTGACACCCTGCCAGAAGTATCCGATAGTTCCTGCACAAACCCATGCGTATAAAGCAAAATAGACGATGTTGATCATGCATAATACGATCAAGAATATGATGAATAAGCCGACCATCTCCGGAACCAGACCTGAAAACTCTTCTACCAACTCTTCTATTTGCAAATCGATATCGTCCTCAAGATGCTCCTCCTCGATGATTTCAGAGATCAAATCCTGGTTTTGCTCTACCGCACTTTCCGCACGTCTTTCATCAAACATAGTATTTTTCGCATTCTTTGCCCATCAGACTCAAAATCTCCCACAATTCATCAGTCATATTTGCCACCCTTTTCTCCACAATCCCATCAAGTGGAATTTCTAATTCCG
>JAUWRA010000186.1 GCA_030610815.1 Methanosarcinales archaeon | reverse complement strand
GCTCCCAGTATACTACCGACGTGTTCGCCATTCTTGAATACGAGCATTGTAGGTACTGCACTGATCTTATATTTCATCCCAGTCTGCATGTTATTGTCAATGTCCAGTTTTCCAAAGACTATCTCGCCAGCTTTTTCCTTGGCCAGTGCTTCAATTGTCGGCGCAACCATCTTGCAGGGGCCGCACCATACTGCCCAGCAATCAACAACCAATTTAGGATAGTCGATCAAAGCCTGTTCCATATCAGCATCGGTAATTATTATAGGTACATCGGGTAAGGGTGGTTTGTTCATTCTATCTTGCAACTCCTTTAGTTTTTTCTTCCTTATCTCTTCCAGTTCATCGTCCATTTCAAAGCGCTCCAGGACTGTTCCTAAACTAAGCCAGGGATAATGCCTGATGGGGACATGCACTGACGCACTGCCCGCAATCCTCACATAATTTTGCATCGAACACTGGATACTCACCTTCTTTCACTGAGACCGCTCCAGTCGGACACAACGAGACCATCATACAGTAAGGACTTTTATCACAAGCATTTTTGTCAAGTATTACGCTCATTTTATCACAATGTATATTAAATGTTTTATCATATTTATAGTTTTGCATAGTTTATACAAAACCATGCACATATTACTTTCTCATTTTCCGTACTGTGAAATCGCATGTCTTGGTCAGTACATCATATAACTTTGAAACCGCAGGACAGTATGCCAGTTCCACTCCTATCAGGCCATAGCCTGTCAATCCTCGATTACATATTCGAACACAAGCTGCGCTGCAATAAAAAATACCAGATCGTAAACGACCAACAGCCTGATCTCGTCAATTGCAGAAAAAAGGTCGCCGGTTGACAGCACCTTTTGGGTCGCCATGACGGAAGACATAATAAGCGGAATAATGATCGGGAACAGGATCACAGGAAGCAGGATCTCTCTTGTCCTCATATTGACGGTCAGGGCCGAGAACAGTGTTCCTACCAGAATAAACCCGATCGTACCCAGCAGGATTATGACAATAAGACCGGCCAGCCCCTTTATATCACTAAAATTGAACAGGACAATGAACATGGGTACAATGATGGCTTCGATCATGAACATTATGACCAGGTTGGACACGACCTTACCCAGGTAAATGGTGGAAGGGGCGACCGGACATAATTTCAGTCCGTCAAGGCATCCCTCCTCCATCTCGCTTGCAAATGAACGGGACAGACCCAGCATTCCGGCAAAGGTAAAAGCTATCCATAATATACCGGGCGCTATATCTGCCACATCGATATTGAACATGATGTTGCTGAAAGAGTAGTTGAATATGACGATAACAAGCAGCGAGAAAATGACCATGCTGTTCAACATCTGCTTGGTCCGAAACTCCATTAGCAGGTCCTTCCAGGCCAGGTACAGGAAATCCTTCAATTGTCACACCTCCTTTACATAATGTTCATAGGTATGGCGGAACTGCTCCACGCCTTCCATCTCATCCTTAGCGGCCTCGTACACGATCTTCCCGCCATGCAGGATAACAACCTTATCAGCAAGTGCCAGCCCCCGCTCGATATCGTGGGATATCATGACCTGGGTCTTGTCTGATACATCAAGTTCCTCGAGAATAGAATCAAATGTAGCTGCTGCATGCTGGTCAAGCCCTGTATAGGGTTCATCCAGGAACAGTATTTTCGGGTCATGCAGGATGGCCCTGGCAATGCTCAGGCGCTGTTTCATACCCCTGCTGAATGTACCCACCCTGTCATCCAGCCTGTACTGCAATCCTATTTCTTCCACAAGTTCGTGTATCCTTGCCTCCAGCTTATCCCTGTGCATACCGTACATCCTGCCAAAGAACTGCAAGTTCTCTTTTGCGGTCAGGTCCTGGTACAGGTAGGTCTCATGCGAGATCACACCGATAAGCCGCCTCACTTCCAGTGGTGATCTCTTAACATCGAGGTCATGTACAAGCACAGTTCCTGAAGTGGGGCTGACCAGGGTGGACATGATCTTGACCAGGGTGGTCTTGCCGGCACCGTTGGGACCGAATATGGTTAAAAAATCCCCTGTCTTGATATCCAGGTTGATATCACGAAGCACAGCATGGTTTCCGAAAGTCTTTGACAGATGCCTGATGGAAATAATGATTATCTGCTCCGTTACATATTTTAGAAGTAACTACTCTTTCCTGGTTTTTTTAAGTTCCGATTTGCAGCGGACTTGCAATCTTCTTAAGTGTAGCCACGGCAGACAGGGCAGCCAGGTAGCTTGTTTTAGGGTTTTCCGGGGAAGGTACATTCTCGACCTGTGTAATAAACCTGCCAAAGTCCCCTACTACTTCTATCTCATGCCTGTTCCTGTCACTGGCCGGGTCAACTATTATGCGTACCATTGTTTTTTCCACACCGATACCTGCCAGGCTGATGGCAGCAGCCACATTAACATTTGCGGGAAAGGCTTTTACAGCATCATGGGCAGCACCCTCAAAAATTACCGTGGGTTCTTTGAAACCCTCAAGGTCAATATTGTGTTCGACCACGTACGGTGCTCCGGCAAGAGCCCTGGGCGGTTTGGTCGAGGTGAGAGTGACAGATTCTATTCCAGCTATGGATGCGGATTTGATCCCGTCAATACCTACCACTGCTCCTGAAGGCAGGTATATCTTGCAGTTATTTTCCAGTGCCAGGGACGACAGCCTGTCCATCAGGTCGGAATCGACCAGGGCGCCTACACTCATTATCATCACATCACACCCATTCTCAAGAGCAGTAACTGCTGCTGTCGGGACGGCTTCTGGTGCTGCAGCTTCTACAACAAGGTCTACCATTTCTACCATCTTGCGGATCTTCACCATCCCTGGTTTACAGGATAGGCTGGCGTATAGAGTTTCCATTAGTTCAGTATGGTGTTCGTGTACGGCAATAAGCTGGGCACCTTCGATCTCAGTATCCAGGGCATGACAAATAAAGGACCCGATCGCACCACACCCTACAACTCCTACACGAAGCATATTAACACACCTGTTTAGTATTTATTAAAAATTATCCAGCACAGTCTGCACGATTTCTTTGAAATCATCTTTTAAAGAATAATGGTTGTGCTCCCTTGTCACATCAACACGGAGGATACCAAGACGGGTATTCATCAGGCCCACCATTGCAGAGACGCCGCGATAGTTCAAGTCAAAGCCCTGCTGCATAAGGTTGTTATAGATGTCGTTCGTAGTATAGATCTCTCCGACCAGGAACATCTGCAGGACAGTCTTACGCAGATTTGTCTCATCCTTACGTAAATATTTAATTAGCCGTTCTTTGACTTGATTGTTAATCTGGTTCAGTATTACCACCATCAATATTAATCAGTAAAACCGGGATTCAATATGTTCACTTTAAGGTAAATAAAAGTTGGCGTCAAAT
>JAUWRA010000121.1 GCA_030610815.1 Methanosarcinales archaeon | reverse complement strand
TGTTCTTTTAAATGACATAGTTACTAAATAGTAACTATGTCATTTAAAATTTTTGGTCTGAAAACATGACCAGTAGTCGGATAGAGGCTGTTTTCTTAATCAATTGCTACACATAGTTACTAAAGAGGCCGATATTCAGGTATAATGTAGATGATATTAGTATGAATATAGGAATATCTTTTATTTTATTTGTTATATTGAGTATAATTTCAATCCTTTTTGGTAATATCATAATCTATATTTATTCTTCAATATGGCCTTTAATACCTAATCAATACTATAAAACTAAAATATCAACAGTTGAATACAGACAAAAAAATACAAAGGAAAGAATCAATGATTTAGAAAAAAAAATAGCAACAGCAAAAGAATCATTGATAATATAGTCAAATGGAATAAATACTCGAAATCGAAAGTAAGAATACTTCCGAGCATCTGCTATGATGCCCCGGACTTGAGCGAAGTCCGGGGTCGTTGACGACATCCCCCACCTTCCATTCTAACTCCCCCTTTCCCCATCCTCCTCCTCACCAAAAGCCCTCGAAAACACCTTGTAAAAATCAAAAATCCCGAACTCCATAGGCTCGCCCAACTCCCGCATCAACTCTAATCCCCTCTCAAAGGACAAGATACAGAACGGGCAGTTGGTCAGCAGCCCATCCACACCCTCTTCCTTGGCCACTTCCATCCTGCGTATAGAAAGTTTATCAGAAACCTCTGGATATGCAGCACGCACCCCACCACCACCACCGCAGCAAAGCCCTGAGGAAGGGACCTGCACCAGTTCCATGCCCGGGATCTTCTGGATAAGGTCAACATAAATAGACTCATCAAGCTCGCTGGCCCTGATATGGCAGGGATAGTGATACATAGCACGCATTTTGACAGGTTTCAGGTCTTCAAGTCTCAGGTTACCATCTGCCTCCATCATGGTCATGTACTCACCCACATCAACGATCTTGAAATCAAAATCAAGCCCGTATTCCCTTGCCAGTCCAGGGTAATCGTGCCTGAACGTAGAATTACAGCCAGAGCAACTCGTAAGGATGTGGGGTACACCGTGACTGGCATAAGTATTGAATATCTCAAAGTTCTGGGTAACAAAAGGTTTCATGGCATCCCTCATACCCACCCTCATGAACGGACTGCCACAACACACCTGTTTTTTAGGTATATGTACAGCCACATTGTTGTGCTGGAAAATATTGATTATAGCAGCGGCAGTATCCTGCTGCCTGCGGTTGATGATACACCCGAAGAACAGAACCACTTCAGCAACAGGCTCCCCCTCGAATTTCTTAATATACAACTCGTGTATCCCGTGAAAATCACACTCATACTCAGGATACTCGTCCACTGCCTGGGTAGTGGTCACAGGCACGCTCGCACCCGTATCAAGCACAGACATGATAAGGCGTTTATGGGCCGGCATGGGTCCTACCTCATTAGCCACAGCACCGCACCTGAGGTATTCGATAACATCCCTACGCAGGGACAGGCCTTTGGGACATGCGATCTCACACTCCTGGTCTACAGGGCATTTATAGAGCCCCTGCTCCACCAGCTGCCTGATGCGCTCATCACCTGCCGAATCCCTGGGATCAACAGTAAACCTGAAGGATTTGGCTATTGCTGACGGACCAAGGAACGACCTGTCCACATCGATCACATTGCAGTCCGAATAACAGGCACCGCAAAAAATGCAGTCATCCACACTACTCAGCAGTTCCACATCAGCTTGGGTTACTGCGCCTGCCTCCTCTGTTACAGTATGGTCGGTGATCAGCCAGGGGAGGACCTGTTCGATGGTGTTATAGAAGGGTTCCAGGTCCACCACCAGATCCTTTATGGTACGCAGGTGCACCAGCGGCTCCACCAGCACAACCCCGTCCCTTACCACATCCATAGCCTGGGTCTTGCAGGCCAGCATTGCCCTGTGGTTGATGCGTACCGCACATGAACCGCATATACCGCTGCGGCATGAGCGCCTGAACGTCAGACTGCCATCCCGGTCGTCTTTGATGTTAATGAGGCAGTCCAGTATGGTTGTGCCGCTGCTCAACTCCAGTTCAAAATCCTGGTAATAGGGCTTTTCATCGATATCCGGGTTGAACCTGAGAATGCGGATCATGGCCTTCATTTAATACATCCTCCTCTCAGGCTTGTAACTGGTAATGGTCACAGGTTTATATTCCAGCAAAGGTCCTGTCTCACTGCGGTATGCAAGGGTGTGTTTGAGCCACCCCACATCATCGCGCTCTGGATGATCGGTCCTGTAATGTGCGCCCCTGCTCTCCTCCCTGGCCAGGGCGCTGGCGGCAATGACCTCAGAGAAATCCAGGAGGTTCCTTAATTCCAGGGCTTCCATCATCTCTGTATTGAATATCATTCCCCTGTCACTGATACCGATGTTGTTGAACCGTTCCTTGAGTATTCGGGTCTCCTTCACTGCTTCGGCCAGCTTCTGGCTGTCCCTGAATATCCCGCATTTCCCTGTCATGACCGTTTGCAGGTCATTCTTGATATCCGCAACACTTTCACTACCATCCATCTCTGCCAGTTCGTAGAACTCATGTTCAATAGAATCCAGCGTCCTGGAAGATACGCCCCCTATAGCTGCTTTTTTTACGTACCGTACCGCGCTTATCCCTGCACGCCTGCCAAATACGATGGTCTCAAGCAATGAGTTCCCTCCCAGGCGGTTGGCACCATGCACACTGACACAGGCACATTCCCCTGCTGCAAAAAGCCCGCTCACACCCGGAACTCTTCCATTTATATCAGTTGGTATGCCGCCCATGGAATAATGGGCAGTTGGCTGGATGGGAATGGGGTCATGCACGCAGTCCACGTTTGCGAAACTTAAGGCTATATCATGTATCTGGGCCAGTCTCTCCATGATCAACTCCGTTCCAAGATGTCTCAGGTCAAGATGGATATAACCGTCAATCCCCCTGCCTTCATCTATCTCAGTCTGGATGGCCCTGGATATCACGTCCCTGGAAGCCAGTTCCATCTTTGACGGAGCATAACGTTCCATGAAACGCTCACCATTTCGGTTCACCAGGTATCCACCCTCACCTCTTGACCCTTCAGTGATAAGTATACCGTGTTTGTACAGGCCTGTGGGATGGAACTGCACGAACTCCATGTCCTGCAGGGGTACACCCGCCCTGTATGCCAGTGCCAGCCCGTCCCCGGTATTTGCATGGGCATTGGAAGTTATGCTAAATGCCCTGCCGTATCCGCCAGTTGCCAGTAATACGGCCCTGGCTCTTATGACCTGGAGTCTTCCACCTGCCATATCGTATGCTACCACTCCCCTGCATATGTTATTATGAATGATGAGTGAAACAACATGCCACTCTGAATATACTTTCACCCTGTTTTTCATCATCTGCTCGTACAGGGTCTGGAGAAGTATGTGGCCGGTCTTGTCTGCGGCATAACACGTCCTGGCATAACTGTGTCCCCCGAAGTCCCTCTGGGCTATCATGCCCTCTTCGGTCCTGCTGAATATGGCCCCCATCTTGTCCATCGACCTGATGTCACCGGGAGCTTCACGGCACAGTATCTCAATTGCGTCCTGGTCGCCTAAGTAATCGCTGCCTTTTACAGTGTCGTAAATATGTGATTCAAGACTGTCCCCTATCTTTTCGGCCCAGCCGTCAAGTACTGCTGCAATCCCACCTTGGGCGGCACCTGAATGGGAACGCAAGGGGTACTGCTTGGATATTACAGCTGTATCAACTTCTTTACTGGCTTCAAGGGCGGCCCGCATCCCGGCAAGTCCACCGCCTATTATGATGATGTCGTGTGTTATCATGTAAGATAATAATCTACTGAATGTATATTATAGTCTGCGGCATACCAATCAATGAAATATTAACCGCAGATGAATGCGGATATATAGCGTTATATGAATTTCCGAACCCCGTAAAATATATAAAAAGATAAAAGCTGAATAAACTTTTAATAAAACAAGGGTAATAAAATTATGAGTAACAATAAAACAGCAGTCATTACAGGTGGAAACTCCGGAATTGGTTTTGAGTTGGCAAAATTATTTGCAAAAGACGAGTGTGATCTTGTTTTGGTAGCCAGGAACCAGAAAAAGCTTGAAGGTTGTGCAGGTGAAATAAATAAACAATTTGGAGTAAAAGTTAAAATTATTGTAAAGGATCTATCAAGTCCTTCTGCACCAGAGGAAATTTTCAGTGAACTTCAAAAGGAGTCGATCCATGTTGATTTCCTTGTTAATAATGCAGGGTTTAATGTTTATGGCCCTTTTTCAGAGACCAATTTAAAAAAGGAATTACAATTATTACAGGTAAATATTGTTTCTCTCACTCACCTGACAAAACTTTTTCTACCTGATATGCTAAAACATGGCTTTGGGAAAATACTGAATGTTGGATCGATCGGTTCATTTATGCCCGTTCCTTTGAATACTGTTTACTGTGCAAGTAAGGGATATGTTTTGTTATTTTCAGAAGGAATCGCAGAAGAATTAGTTGGTACGGGGGTTACAGTAACTGCTCTATGTCCTGGCGCAACGCGTACTGGTTTCATAGATAAAGCCGGAATGAAAAATACAAATCTATTTAAGGGCAATCTAATGGAACCGGAAAAAGCTGCAAAAATAGGATACCGCGCCCTGATGAAAGGTCATAGAGTTGTAGTTCCCGGTTTTCGTAATAAATATCAAATGTTTTTGGTAAGAGTAGCCCCCAGAAAACTGACAACAAAAGTTGGAAAAATCATTATGAGTGAGAAGACAACGATCCGGACTAAAATTATAAAATTTGTAGCATCACTCGATCTATAGTTTAAACTAATTTAGCCAGCCAGTCCCAAAACTTATTGGACCTGTTAAGCTAAGTTACTTGTAATTTTAAAGTAGGAATATTTTTTTATTACTGCGCCTTGATCAATAAACTGTGACCTAATCTGAAACCAATATAACCATGAGCATATTCCCGATGTCTCTTTTTTCTAAAACGAGGTCGTTGACTCAAATTAAATCATTATCAGAATAAATTCTATATAATTCTTCTTTTGTTAGAGGACACATTACCAGATCATCGAATTGTTTACGAGATAATTTTAGTTGAGTTCTCATTTTGCTTAACAATATATCTCCATATTCTTTTATTCCATGACTTATGAATGTCGTGATGCCAGTTTTTTCTCCGTTTACATAATATATGTAACGCTTATGATGAGCATTAATCTCCCGGAACCCTTTTTTCAATAACGATGCTTCTATAGTTTTCGTTTTGTACTTAGCCATTTTACATTCCTGTGATTGAAATAAGCTTCTTCCTAAGGCTTTTCCCAATAGCTGTCAATTCATCTTCATCAACTGCCACATATTCCTGCCATAAAACAGCAAGTTCTTCCTGAATCTCATCTACGACCTGCTTCATCTTTGGCTTAGCTGAAAGAAGTCCTAAATCATCATTTGAAGCTATATAGTAATCATTTTCAAAATCAATATCAACTAAAACTTCTCTAATTAAGTTTGTGTCAATACCATCTTTTTTCATAGTTTTGAGATGATATTGTGATACGTTATCTATAGAAACTTCATCATCAATACTTAAAATGAATTTACGATTTGATGGTATCATCACTCCACGTATCGTAACAAGTTCCCCAATAACTTCCCTGACTGCATCTTCAATATCCGAAGTATAATGACACTCGATTGGGCCTTCTGGTGTATCTATCTGGATCTTTCTTTTCTCATCAACTCTTATCTCGATCACTCGTCCGAAAACTTCTTTTTCATATTCATGAAGTGGAGTATGTAAAAGAGATCGTATCACATCTCTTTGGTCAGGGTTCAAACGTTTTTCAGGATTCCCCCCTAATTTAAAAGTAAGCTCACTTTTAGATTGTGTACCTGGCCACATGGAATGCAATTCTTTCAAGATTTTATTGACTCTATGTGGATTCCCTATTTTGTTATGCAGATCATCTATTGATACATCAGGGTCAGAGAGTGCTCCTATAAATTCATTTGTAAGAGAGATGGCTCTTTCACCTATGGCGTCAATCCAGCGTCTGAAAATAACACCCATTTTTGCCATATAATCCCCTATAAGACTTCATAAATTCGCCATCATTCGACCTATTTTCACCACATATTTAACAATAAAACTTAAAACCGATAGTGTAATAACCTAGTGTAACATTACACTATGTATGACATTCATCAGAAAAATCAAGCAACGTGGAAAAATATACTATGCAGAAGTTGAGAATCAATGGATCGATGGAAAATGTGTTCAAAAACACATCCGATCATTGGGCACCGACCCCGAACACCCAACAAACATACAAATTGAACCAACCCATTTCTCATACCTATCTTTGCGATTAATGCAAGGTTCACTCACACCGAATGACCTCTTTGAGATGTTGGAAAATATGGGTCAGCCGGTGAAAAAAGAAGACCTTAAACGATTAGGCATCCACTACGATTTTGAAAAAAAAACATACTCCATCTCCCTATCTTACAAGAAGAACTCAAAATAAAAAACCCAACACAATGCCTAAAATGCGAAAATATACCACACGCACAAACAACATACACAAGACCCATAAAAACCCTTTCTGGCGAACGAAAAATAAGCATTCAAAAAAAATATTGCAAAACACACGGTTTAATCAACACTGAAAACGTTTCATTTCTGAATAAAATCTGTTTGCCACGGAAAACCTTCGACACAAAAGTGATGGTGGCAATCGGTTATCTCCGATGGTTTTTCAACTATCAAAGAGAAGAAATCCAGTTACTTCTTGGAGCAAGAGGGATCCAAATATCGACTGGTGAAATATCCAAATTGTCAGAAGAATTTCTTCTTCGATTTTATACTGTTCACAAAAAGCGTAGTTCACAGATGAAAAAATTATTCGATACAAATAAAGGATATATCCTTCATCTGGATGGAAGTGCTGAAGCAGGGGATGAAATTACTTTCACCGCAAAAGAAGGAATGACCGAGATTACGATAGACAGCTGGATCATGCCCTCTGAAAGTAGGCACTATATCAAATCATTTCTTCAACATATAAAAAACACTTATGGGGCACCGCTTGTCGTTATAAGGGATATGTCAAAGGAGATATCTGGAGCGGCCTCTGAAATATTCCCAAAGGTGCCGCATCAAGTATGTCATACCCATTATGTTCGAAACCTTGGCGATATTCTGTTCAAGCATCGTTATAGAACACTACGGAATAAAGTTGTTAATGTTAAAATTCTTTCTAAGTTCAAATCGCTAAATAATAAATGTTTTGAGGGGACTACGTCCACAAATAAAATTGTGGCTGCAGAACATTATTGGGTCATGCTTGCAATGGAATACATTCTTTATCCAAGAGAATGCAGGTCCGACTATCCTTTTGTGCTACCGTATTTAGATGTGATGAATCGTGTGATAGAGGTTATGGACATGACCCAAAAGATTGCGATGTGGAATGCCATGCATAATTTTGGAGTTAGTGTGGTTTTGAAGTTTGGTGCGTATTTGAAAAAATTGGTGGATGACGAAGATGTGAAATCGTATTTCACTACGGTTGGACATATTTGGAGATGGTTTGAAGAAATTCGTTGTGTGTTGCGGGTGAGTCGCGAATTTAGTGGGAAGGAACAGAATAGTCGGCCAACGGATGCTGCTAAACTCAAGAGAGATACAATTGAGGTAATGAAGAAAATTAGGGGGGAGGGTAGAAAGGTTGGTGGTGATTTGGAAAAGGTGTCGAAAAAGATATATGAAAATTGTCAAAGTCACATGGATGAATTGTTTGTGGAAGTTGTGAACAATGAAGGGGAGATTTTGGATGTGGTTAGACATAATGCGCTTGAGGAGTTGAATCATCGGTGG
>JAUWRA010000038.1 GCA_030610815.1 Methanosarcinales archaeon | reverse complement strand
AATAACCTTTTAGAGCATGTAAAGGAACGACTTCCCGGCCTTAGTACACTGGTCCTTTACGGCAGTTTTGCAAAAGGAGAGAACGACGAAAGTAGTGACATAGACCTTCTTGCAATAGCTCCTGTTAAAAAGCTGGATTTACACTTAACTGATTATCTGGGAAAAGAAACCTCGCTGGTAATATTTTCAACTTCAGAATGGAAAGAACAGGCAAAAAATAACAAAGCTTTTTACATTGATGTACTTACTGAAGGAATTATCCTTTTCGGGACAAGACCGGTGGTATAAGCATAGAATTCAAAATTCAATCCCCAAATCCATACTTCCTCTTCGAAACCTCCTGCGTGTTGCAAAACCAGTTTTCCATCCACTGCAGGATAACATTTAACATTAAAACAGCCAATTAACACCTGGGAGTATTGGCTTGAAAGAAAAGACTGCACGAGACCTAGCTGTTACGATAGCAATAATCCTTGCAGCATTAACATTCATTATCTCTTTCAAAATCATTACTTACTCATTCTATACACAGACATTGATCTGGGGTATCATAATTGTACTTATAATACTGTTTTTCATGGCTTTTTTACTCGGAACAGCAATACTTGTCCTGAACCGTCTTACTAATGGACTATTCCACTCAATAATGTTAAATGACCTTGAATTCTGTGACGTAAAGATTCCTGACAAAACACATACCAATACCCAGAACAAGAGAGTAATTGTCACCAAACGTAGTCTGGTTTCGGCAGTGATCATTTCAATATTCATTTTAATTTACTCATTCTATACCGGGACGTTGATCTGGGGTATCACAGCCGCGGTTATGATAATGATTTTAACACCTGTATTGTCTGGATTTATCTCATTGATCAAATTCTTGTTAGTTGATGAAAACGAAACCTCCTGAAAATCCTTGCCAAAATATCTGCATAATAAAATGGAAAAGTCACATATTTGGCATTAAGAGAATGTCAAAACCCATACCTCGCCCCCGAAGCCTCCTGCGGCAGCTTCACCCGTATCGTAAACTGGTACAGCACCCTGCCGCCCTCAACCCTCAAGTACTTCGAACTCTCCTTCTTGCTGCCTCCAAGCACCTTCATGATCCTGGCCGCCGCATGCCTGGCACTGGCCACGTTGGTGATATAGACATCAATCCCCCGCTTAACATCAAGAAACTCATAGTCTGCGCCGCCACAGTATTTCTCGATAATGTTACTTACCGACCTGGTCTCATCCCCAGTTATCTCCCTGTCTGCCCTTACCTGCAGTATGGCATCATGTCCCATGCATTTCTTCCGTTACTCTTTTTTCCCTTCAATAATCTTCCTGAGCCCGGAGCGCACCCCTTCCCTGCCCGTAAACTCCATAAGCCTCTTCCAGCGTTCTTGTAACTCACACAGGTCCTGGAAAGGATTGGATACAGGTACCGCATCGGTCCTGGCCAGCTCAATGTTTAGCAGTGCCTCCTCACTGCCAGCGGTATCGCCCTGCTCAAGATACTCTTCTGACAGCAGTCTGCACGCACCCTCTATCTTCACCTCAAGGTCACTTCTTAAGAACCTGCCAGGGTACGGGTCCAGGTCTTCGGGAGCCACCCTGACCATCCCCTCCTTTTCTACCTGTCCCTCCAGCTTAGCCCGCTCATAGATAAAACGATATATATCCTCACGCAACTGCATCCACACTGGATGGGACTTGGGCGGCGGCAGGTGTCTGATGGACAGCTTATTATCAAGGAAGAATGAGAAACCGAACATCCTGGCATTTATCAGGTAATCTATGTCCTCACCCCTGGGAACATCAGGGTCGAATGGCACCACAGTGAAAAGCTCCCTGTGTATGACCATATTCCCGCCAAACACAAATGGCGTCTCCTTCAACCTGGGTTCTGTCCGTATTATCCTGTCAAAGCCCACGTCCATAACCTTGTACTGGCCCCAGTATTCCATCCAGGGGCTGCGTTCCTTCGTAGTGATGTTGTCACCATCTGACTGAAGGTAATACCCGGCCACTGCATGGACGGTGCTGTCCCCCACTACACTGCCTATAAACTCCTTTGACTTCCCTATGAACTGCGTATCCTCGAATACCTCGTCGTCATCGATAAGTACAGCCAGATCCGAACCCAGTATGTGGGGTATAAAAAGGCACAGGTTGCGGATATTGGAATATCCCCTGAGTTGCAGCATTGGAACATATTCATCCATGTCCTTACTCTGCAGCATTGGAACAAATTCATCTACGCCCCGACTTTGCAACAGGCCGTGTATCTCTTCCAGGTGGGACCGGGCGAACAGCTTTATATCCACATCGGCAGTCCCGGAAGCTTCATCGATAATACCAGCTACCTTCTCCTCAACCCTGTCCTCAATATCCCCTGCCGTAGCCGCAGCGATCACTACCACCTGGAAATCCTTATCTTCCAGCACATCCAGGCTTTGCAGAGCTCTTAGCAGTGTACCATCCTCATCCAGGGGGGTGGGATGGTCGTACACGGCATCTCCGGCTCTCCAGCCATCCTTGCTTTCCCGTGCCCAGTATGACGGTATTACTATACAGACTTTCAAAGGTCCACCCTCTTTCCCGATATTACTATCCCAATATCTTTAAGCCCGACACCTTCACCGTAGGCGTAATAATATTACCCAGTACCCTCGTGTCACGGCCTGCACCGCAGATATTGTGCAGCAGTTCGAACACATTCCCGGTCACCATCATGGACTTGATCGGGCTGCCTATATCCCCGTTCTCAATTAAAAACGAGTTACGGGCTTCCACACTGAAATCCCCTGAGATGGGATTGGCTGTATGGGCCCCAATAACCGAACCTACCAGCACCCCTTTTTGTGTTTCAGCAATAATATCACTGGCTGGATACTCTATCTTCAGGTTCCTTACATCAATATAAGTGGTCTGGGCATAATTACTCCTTACCGCACTGCCTGTAGACTCCACACCATCCTTACCTGCCGTATATTTATCATACAGGTACGTACCCAGCACCCCGTTCTCCAGGATGCGGTTGGTCCTTGACGGTGTTCCCTCATCATCCGAGCGGGCCGATCCTATACCACCCTCCAGCAGCCCGTCATCCACAATATCCAGACCGTTGGCACCTATTTTCTCTCCTAATTTACCTGCCAGTGCCGAGCGTCCCTTCTGGATATTCTCGGAATTCAGTGAATTGAAAAATGTACTTTCCAGAATATCGGCTATTGCACCTGGTTTAAGCAGCACGTCGGTCTTGCATGTATCGACACCCACACCGCCTACACCTTCCAGTGCCTGTCTGGCAGCTTCACTGCCGATATTGAAAAAATCAATATCAAAGTTACGGGAGATATCGAACTCATAAGCAGTGGACATCTCATCACCATCCCCTGCCCGGCACTCTATAAAACCATCGATCCTTGTGGAAGCTTCCCTCACTTCAACACCGTTTGAGTTCAGTATCACATAATCAGACCCCACACATGTGAACTTCCCTGACGTGGGTCTTGCACCATCCAGCGATACCGCGCCATCGATCATCTTCATGGTCAGGTCGATGCAGGTTTCCACATCTATATTGGCTATCCTGGGATCGTGGATGCCTTTTACCGCCCTGTATTCACAAGCCTGCGGCAGTCCGGTCCAGTCAGGGTCGCTGTGCCGCACCCTGGCCGAACTTGTGGCGGCTTTTGCCGCATCTATGATGCGCGCCGGATCATTTGTGGACGAAAAACCCACTGCACCATTCACCACCGCCTTAACACCAATTCCTTTTGAAAAACTTTCCTTTGCAAGGTCGATCCTGTCCAGCTGGATGTCCACATTAACGCTGCTGGCCATAAGCCCGAATACTTCCACCTCATCGGCACCTGAGCGCTCTGCAGCTTTTTGCGCCTTTTTGGCCATGTCATAAATAATATTAATATCACTGCTCATCCGCTTCCCCCCACCATTGCCTCTGAGACCAGGATATGCGGCGACCCATCGCATACAGGCGCAAGCTGCCCGCCTTTGCCGCACCTGCCAGAGGTCATTTTCATATCACGGGCAGCCATCTGCACGTGATTTAAGATATCCAGTGTATGTCCTGACAGTGAAACATCCCGAATAGGTGTGGTCAGTTCACCGTTCTCCACCAAAAACCCGCGCTCAGCATTGAACTGGAACACACCCTCTCCCGGATTCACCTGTCCCCCGCGACTGCCGATAAGGTAAACACCGTCCTTTATCTCAGATAACATCTCCTCAAAACTGGAATCACCATTCTCGATATATGTATTGCTCATCCTGATAATGGGTCTTGAAAGCCCCTGTGACCTGGCATTACCAGGCCGGCCGGTATCCGGAAATAGTGCAGCTGTCTCCCTGCTATGCAGGTACGACTTCAGCACGCCCTCTTCTATCAATGTGGTGGGTCTGGATTCCACTCCTTCGTCATCAACAGGATAGTAGCCATACCCATGCATGGACGGGTCGTCTATGACAGTTATACAGGAAGAGGCGATCTGGCTGCCGATCTTGCCTGCAAGGATGGAATTACCCTCTGCCACATGGT
Source organism: Methanosarcinales archaeon (assembly GCA_030610815.1). Taxonomy (GTDB): domain Archaea; phylum Halobacteriota; class Methanosarcinia; order Methanosarcinales; family Methanocomedenaceae; genus Methanocomedens_A. The sequence goes on along the minus strand of JAUWRA010000038.1, from coordinate 12,772 downwards.
CTGCCTCTGCTGCATGACCCACGGCCTCGTGTATGAACACGCCTGCCAGTTCCTGGTCAAGTATCACAGGCATCCTGCCGCCTTTTGGCACACGGGCCGATAACAGGTCCCTTGCAGTATTCCCTGCCGTCTCTGCCAGTTCCAGTGCATCGTACCTGTCGAACAGCTCATACCCGCATACATCGAACTTGCTCTCCCTGCCCATCTGGAACACACCATTGCGTGAAGCCACGGCAGTTACTGCAAACCCTGTCCGAACCAGGCTGTATGAAATCTCCACACCCTCGGAGTTGCTATATTCCACGTCGGTCACACTTTCGGAATACATTACAGTGGAACTTGACACGTCCTGTACCTTTGCTCGTTTGTGGATATCAAGCAGAAGTTCTACTTTCTCCTCAATGGGAATATCGGCAGGGTCTTTTTCAACTACCGGAAGGTCATGTATTGAAGGAGATTCCACCGGGGCCAGATCGATACCCGGTCTTGGAGACCTTCTATGTGCCTGGCCGGATAGCTTTGCTGCTGAAAAAAGCATGCTTTCAGGGTCTCTGGTGTTGTCGGATGAGACAATACCCCACGACCCGTTGACCAGTGCACGGCAGGCTGTTCCACTGGTATAGTTATTTGATATCTGTTCTATCTCACCATTATCGATAAAAATGCTAAATCCTGAACTTTTCAGTACCCTGATGTCATAGAAATCAAACTGTGGAGTGTTCAAAGTATATCCCTGCCTATTGAGGTGCCGACACCGGTGACCCTGGAATATTATCAGCCAGACCCAGGTTCAGCTTTGGAAAGGCGTATGATTTCTTAATGGTCTTGATCAGTTTTTTCTTTCCAGGCCCAATAAGGCTTTTATCCAGTACTTCGGTGATATTGCTCACAGGGACGATCTCGATCTTATCCTTGTATTCATCCTCGATCATGACATCACCCATGTTTGATCTGGGTATGATCACGGTCTTGATACCGGCCTGGGCTGCAGCCTCTATCTTGTAGGTCACGCCGCCAACCGGGAGCACGTCACCCCTTACTGACAGCGACCCGGTCATGGCCACTGACTGGTCAACCGGAATGTTCTCGAAAGCTGACAGTACGGCAGTAGCTATACTGATGGATGCACTGTCGCCTTCCACTCCTTCATAGGTACCGATGAACTGGATATGTACATCCATTGACCTGGTGTCTTTGCCACTTACCTTCTTGATAAGGGCTGATACGTTATCAACAGCTTCCCTGGCGATCTTCTTGAGCATACCTGTGGCTATGATCCGACCTTCGAAACTGGACTGGGCAGGCGTCACCTCTGCCATTATCGGAAGCATTATCCCTGAATCGCTTCCCATAACTGCAAGGCCGTTAACTCTTCCCACCTGGCTGCCTTCCTGTTCGAACATCTTGTAATCCTTTCGTCGTTCAAGGTACTGGTCGGCGAGCTGCTGTTCCACAGACCTGGCAATGCTCTTTGCCTTAAGCACATGTTCTGCAAGTGTCATATCAGCATTTTCAGAGTGCGCAATATCACCCGCAACCCTGATAAGACCGCCCAGGTCCCTCAGTTTCAGGGTTAGGTGTCCTTTTCTGCCTGCCCGGCGCCTTGCTTCCAGGATGATCTCTTTTGTGGCACTACTGTCAAAATGGGGTATTTTACCATCCCTTATCACTTCCTGTGCCACGAACCGGACAAGTTTTTGCCTGTTCTCGGCATTGTCAGGTATGGTATCACTCATATAAACCTCGTAACCGTAACCCTTGATCCTTGAACGCAGTGCCGGGTGCATTCCCCTCAAAGCATCAAGGTTACCCGCAGTGACCATCGTGAAATCGCATGGAACAGGTTCTGTCTTTACCATCGCACCTGAAGAACGCTCGCTCTGGCCAGTGATGGAAAATTCCCTCTCCTGTAAGGCTGTCAGCAGGTTCTGCTGGGATTCCAGCCCAAGGGTATTGATCTCGTCTATGAACAGCACACCTTTATGCGCTTTATGTATGGCCCCGCCTTCTACCCTGTCATGTGCAGGGGTTTCCAGGCCTCCACTCTGGAAAGGATCGTGCCTCACATCACCCAGCAGGGCACCGGCATGTGCACCTGTAGCATCCACGTATGCTGCTTTTTCCTTACCTGCATTGGATACCAGGAGTTTTGGTATGTATGCCTCTTCTTTTGGCATGAACTGGCGCATGACCATGAAGATCAGTACGGCAGCGATGATACCCCAGATCAGCGTCCCGGTATAAAGTGAGTAGATGATTATGCCGAACACGAATATCATGATGAACATGTTGCGGGCTTGCATTCGTTTTCTTGCTTCCAGTTTGTGGGCGTCCACGATCTCTTTGCCCTTACCGGCAGGCACTACCCTGATCTTCGGTGTGTTGTTGTCCTCAGGATTATTATACACCAGGACATCCTGTAATTCCTCTTTTGGCAGAAGATCTGCCATGGCCTTGGCCAGCATTGACTTGCCGGTACCAGGTGTACCCAGCATCATAACATGCCGCCGCTGGGTGGCCGCCTTTTTTACTACTTCCACTGCATGTTCCTGGCCTATCACCTGGTCGATCAGGCTCTCAGGAACCTGGATATCAGCGGTGGATTCAATATCAAGTCCACCCAGAAGGTCATGAGGGGTATCGGAATCATTGTTATTAGTATCTGCCACGTTATTCTCCTTTAATATAAATATATAGTATATAAATCTGTTATGTATTTTTTCTATATACTTGTATCTGCTTATTTGTTTATATACTTAATTTAGTCGGGTTGTCAGTCTATTTGATCCAAGCCATTTCCAGGTATGCCTGAAAACCAGTAATGTCGGTTTTCGCCAGAGTTAAATAGATTATTGCACAACAGTATTTGCATGAACCAGGATAAGGGGTCGTCAAAAGAGGAGATCATACAAAAGGTAGTAAAAGGAGAGATGAAACTCCATGCCATTGACCAGTTCGTGGATACCAGGGAAGCAGTGGACATAAGAAGAGAAGCCGCAGAGCGCATAACTGGTACAGAACTTTATAATGTGGGCAGATTCTCCATCGATGAAACAGAAGTTGCAAAACGCAATATTGAAAACATGATCGGAGCAATCCAGATACCTCTTGGAATGGCCGGGCCTGTTACTATCAATGGTGAATATGCATGCGGGAATTATTACCTGCCCCTGGCCACCACAGAAGGGGCACTGGTAGCCAGTACCAACCGGGGCTGTTCGGTAATCTCGGCATGTGGCGGCTCAAATGTAAGGATTTTCAATGACGGAATGACCCGTGCACCTGTTTTCACAGTAAAGGATGTGGTCCGGGCCAGGGAGTTCGTTGGCTGGGTCAATGATCCCGGGAACTTCGAGGCCATGAAGGCAAAGGCATCCGAGACTACCAGGTTCGGGGAACTGCTTGACGTGATGCCCTTTGTTGTCGGGAACAATGTGTATCTCAGGTTCAGGTTCGATACCAAGGACGCCATGGGCATGAACATGGCAACCATTGCATCTGAAGCCATTTGCGATTTTATCACAGGTCAACTTGATGTGGAACTGGTATCCCTCTCAGGCAATGTATGTACTGATAAAAAACCCTCTGCCATCAATAATATTTTGGGCAGGGGAAAGACTGTTGTGGCAGATATGGTCATTCCGGGAAATGTGGTCAGGCAAAAGCTCAGGACAGAGCCCGGATCAATGGTAAAGGTCAATTACAAGAAGAACCTGTTGGGTTCGGCCAGGGCCGGAAGTACAGGATTTAACGCACATGTGGCAAACATTGTTGCAGCTATGTACCTTGCCTGCGGCCAGGATGCGGCCCATGTGGTGGAGGCCAGCAGTGCGATCACCAGCATGGAACTGACAGACAAAGGCGACCTGTACTGCAGTGTGACACTGCCTGCCATACAGGTGGGTACGGTGGGTGGTGGTACAGGTATTGCCACCCAGCGCGAGTGCCTTGAAATGCTGGGCGTAGCAGGAGCAGGAGAAACACCCGGTACCAATGCCAAAAAACTTGCCGAGATAATAGGGGCGGCAGCACTGGCGGGTGAGATATCCCTGATAGGTGCCCAGGCTGCAGGACACCTGGCGCGGGCACACAAGCAGATGGGCAGGTGATGAGGGAACATGGAAAAACAAGATCATTCCCTGTTCGACCAGAAATGTCCCACCTGTGGCAGCTGGATGGAATCCATTGTAAGGAAAAGTACCAAGGGCAAAGAATTGATCACTTACTCATGTAACGAGTGCGGCCTGAACTACAGTGTGGATAAGTAATTTCTCATATCATTATGGTACTCTTTAAAAAATCGATACTCAGATAGTAACATTTATTTAAATGATAATCATTTCAATTAAAAAATACAATTATCTCTTATTGTAACCTGTAATTTAATGGGGTGAATTCTATCAAGACCATAGATGAGGCGTTATTCATTGAATTGGATGATGATAACGCCAATATAACCATAAGCGGTGTCCCTGTGATAGTGATGTCAAAATCAACTTTTGGATCGCTTCATAAAGGGGTGTTAGATGCATTGGGAAAAGGCGCCAGACCAATGTTCTATACATCAGGATATAATGCAGGAAAGAACTCCGCACCTGTTGTTATCAGGCAGTGGGAATGTGAAACAACTGATGAAATAATCAGCGCCACCACCCAACAATTTGCCCGTTATGGCTGGCTAATTCTGATAGATCTTGAATTATCTGATAACCAACGGGAGATAACCTGTACAGTGATAAAAAGTGTTGAGGCTATGACCCATATCGGAAAAAGCGATACTCCTGTCTGTTACTTTCTGGAAGGCTTCATGTGTGGATATATGGAAGTGGTATTCAATAAGGAAGATATGGTATGCGAAGAGGTTAGTTGCCAGGCAATGGGAGATGATGTCTGCAGGTTTGTAATAAAACCAAAGTTCTGGGAAAAATAAGGATCATGGCAAATATTCAGGATTCTCTATGTGAGATACTAAAAGAACTAAAAAATACCGGTGATATCGAGGCATCGGTCATTTCAAGTAACCAGGGCCTTGTCATGGTTTCGGACGTGCCCGAAAATGTACCTGAAGCACGTTTGGGTGCTTATACAGCAACTATTATGGGTTCAGCTAAAACCGTTATGGAAGAGATACAACAGAATCCCCCTAATATGCTTATTATCAGGTCTCCTGATGCCATAACCATAATCATGGAAGCTGGTAAACTTGCAATACTTAGTTTACTGTTCAGGGATGAACTAAATATTGGTCTTGTGATCGTGGAGATGGAAAAAGCCTGCAGGAAAATATCAAAAATCCTGGAATGATAATAGATGACTGGCTTGATAGTGATATTAGTGATATTGTACTGATAGGCAGTATTATACTGATAGGCAGTGATTGGCTTTATTTCCCTGTTTTAAACAGGGGGCTGGGAATGTAAGCCTGCATGTCCTGAAGTTACATTATTGTTTTCTTCAAATTGTTTACATATTTATGTGCCAGCAGGCAGGGCTCGGGCAGTTTGTGTTCTCGCAGCATATGCTTTGTCATCTCCAGTGCCCTGTCCATGCTAACCCTGTGCCCGGGTGCAACCACAATGGGACGACACCTGTGGCAGGATTTGATAAGCCATCCCACCTGCCTGCTCTCAAACACCAGGGGGCTGACATCGCCTACTTCCAGCGGTTCGTCCCCTTCCCCGCACAGGATGTGCTTGGCCACCCCTATGGTTGGGACATCCAGCGCAACGCCAATGTGGGTGGCAAGTCCGGCGCCCCTGGGATGGTTGATACCGCAGCCGTCCACCATCAGGATGTCGGGTGTGTGCTGAAGTTTCCCATATGCAGATACAATGGCCGGTCCTTCCCTGAAGGACAGGAAGCTGGGGATGTATGGATACTCCACAGTACCTGTGTAGTGTACTTCTTCAACCACATCCAGGGATTCATAGTCAATCACCACAATGCCTGAGATGATGGTATCTTCCATGAACGCCTGGTCCACGCCTGCTATCAGCCGGGGTGCGGCATGATCGTTGTGCAGGACGACCCGCTGCCTGACCAGTTCCTGGGCGCGCAGCAGTGAGGGAGTAGATAGGTCGGTGGGGAATAGGGTGGTGTCCATACCATGTTCTATATGGTAGGGGGATAAATGTATTTTGTGAGTTACGGCAAGGATAGAATCCTATTGGTCATTTGGGAGTTTAGTAAATTTTGCAATATGTGGGAAAAGGTTGGATTGTATTGTGTTTTTTTTCTTTGAAATATGGATTGGTGTGGCATTAAAAATGTAAGTTCAGAATGATTGAATATTAATCTGACAATGTCAAGCTAAAATATAGATAAAATAAGTCACCGTCACTATTCAAAGAAAAATTAGTGGTGCGGGCGGAATTGTCTGATGTTATGTCCAACGTATTTAAGTATTTACAGCCTATTAGGGAGACAATGAATTCTAGCCACAGCAATCGTGACAGTGGGGTTGTAACTACAGCATTACTATTGGCAGCTGGAAAGGGAAGTCGTCTTTATCCTCTGACACACGACATACCTAAATGCCTCACAATGGTTCATGAGACATCTATACTTGAACGACTTGTCATCAATTTAAATAAGCAAGGCTTCAAACGTCTTGTTGTGGTCACAGGGTATAAGGAAAAATGTATTCATGAGTTTCTAGGAACGCAGGCGTACGGCATGACAATCGATTATGTTTTCAGCCCTCTTTATGCGACAACCAATAATATCTATTCACTCTGGATGGCCCGTGAAATTATTAATGAGCCGTTTCTGCTGGTTGAAAGTGATCTTGTTTTTGACGTATCTCTTATGGATGACATGCGTTATCCTGACAGAATTGCCGTTGCACGCATGCAACCGTGGATGAATGGTTCCACTGTCACAGTCAATCAATCAATCAATCAATCCCAATATGTTAAGAAATTCCAAAACGGTATTGCCGGAACTTTTGATGAGATGAGATATAAGACTGTTAATATGTACAGTTTTTCGCTCTCTTCATGGCATAGTATTATAGAAAGACTGGACCAGTACATTTCAGCTGGTAAAGTAAACAACTACTATGAAACCGTATTTGCGGAAATGGTGGCAGATGGCAGTCTTTCTCTCAAAACTGTATCTTTTGAAGGCAAGCCATGGTATGAAATAGACACACTTGAGGATCAGGCAGAGGCTGAGAAACTATTTTCGGCAGATAAATATGAAATAAAAATTCCTTCTAATATCACGCAGCATGTCTCTGGGATATCAAAACCGTTTTTTCAACATACTAAGAGCATGGGGAAGGAATCGATCACTCGTTCACTTTCCAGATTAAGGTCATTGCCCTTGTCAAATTCTTTAAGTTTAAAGCAGATTCATGAGGCTAACATTCAAGAAAACGAAGTATTGCCTAAAAACAAATCCACAGGAAGAATACATGGCACAGTATAATTATGTGACTCAATCTGAAAAATATGATTTCATTGCCGGACAGCATGGTGGTTACCATCGTCATGGGTTTATAGATCATGCTTATCTTTACAATCTATATTTCCCGCCAGAGGCAATTTTTACAAACTTTAAAGATCAAATTCATGACATTGTCCTTAACTATCCGGTTGCACAGGATGCTCTTGCCGGTCTTATAGGTAATTTGATCCATCAGCCTGCTGAACGAATAGTTGTAGGGAACGGCGCAGCCGAACTTATCAAAATTATATCCGGCAGTATATCCCGAAAGTTGATCGTTCCAGTGCCCTCTTTTAATGAATACGCGAATGCTGCGCCAGCAGGCCGGGTAGTCGAATTTCCTCTTGAATATCCATCTTTTCAATTGGATGTGGATAAGTTTGCTGCTGAAGCGATCAGGGTTAAAGCAGATATTGCGGTTGTGGTATCACCTAATAATCCAACATCTATGCTGGTTCCTAAGTCCGATCTAATAGATCTTGCACAAAAACTTGCAAATCATGACTGCATGCTGATCGTCGATGAATCATTCATGGATTTTGCACCTGATCCGGATCAAACAACTCTGGAGCATGAAATCGAACATTATCCGAATATGGCAATCCTTAAAAGCATGAGCAAAGCCTACGGTATCTGCGGTCTCAGGATCGGTTATATGTTAACTGCAAATTTGGCATTTGTTGAAGCTGTAAGAAAAGGCGTACCTATATGGAATATTAACGGATTTTCCGAAGAGTTTCTGCGGATCTTGCCCGATTACAGACAGGAGTTTGTCGAAAGCTGTAAACAGGTACGGTCCGACAGGGACAATCTGTATAAAAACCTGTGTGCGATTCAGGGAATGACTGTTTACAAACCCGATGCAAACTATGTATTCTGCCGCCTCCCGGATTACGCACAAAGTGGCCCTGAAGTCACGCGGAGATTGTTTATTGAGCATAACATGTACATAAAACACCTTCAAGACAAAACTTTACCTGATTCTGACCGTTATATTCGTATTGCCAGCCGTACTGAAACAGAAAATTGCAAATTAGTTGAAGCATTGGCAGATATCATTGATTTGAATTGAGTGGAAGTATCCTGATGAACGATTCGCTACGTAAACGATCACATCAGACTGGAATGATCACATTCGCCCGGGACCTTCCAAATATCTGTTCGCTTGTAGGGCTGCTATGTGCAGTCTTAAGTATATACTATGCCATATTAGGGAATTTCCCGTTTGCGATAATCGGAATGATCTGGGCTGTTTTTTTTGACTGGGGAGACGGAATCATTGCCCGCCGGATGAAGGGACGGACAGATGAATATCGAGCTTTCGGAGGACAGCTTGATTCATTGATAGATATTGTAAGTTTTGGAATTTGCCCCGCTGTTTTTCTCTTGAGCTATGGAGAATTCAATCCATGGTTCCTGCCCGGAGCGTTCGTGATTGTCGCTACCAGCGCAATACGGTTGAGTTATTTCAACGTATTCGGCCTGATCGATGATTCGACATACATGGGATTGGCACTTGACAACAATGTCATTATTCTTGCTTTTGTATTTTTGTTTGAAGGTTTTTTCAGCCAGCCGATCTTTTCAGTATTTATATATGCAATGTTGATGTTTATGGCCATCTTTAATTTAGCACCAGTACGAACGCCAAAGTTTGCAGGAAGGTGGTTTTATGTCCTCCTGGTTTATGTTCTGGGATTGACAGTCATCTATAGCTGGATATTGTAGAGTAAATATCAATAAAATTGAAGCAATTATTAACTGGAAAGAGGGGACACAATATATGTATAGCTATCAGTCACTTAGGAAATGTATCTCAAAGAATGACAATGAGTTAATTATTTACGGAGCCGATAATTTTTCACAGTTCTCTCGCCGCGATGCATCTGTTAATTCAATATGTGACAGAGCGCTTCCGGTAGCACGCGGGGATGAACTGGTAGTTCTACGTGAAAAGCTGGATCATGCGTATCATACATGGCTGCGTTCTCATGGCCTTGGATCAGATTATGTTGTTGAATATAATGCCCAGTCAAGAGATATGACTCTCTCGGAGCTTATCATTGCAAATCCTGAACCTGTTAAAAATATTATCCGGCAGATCGGGAAAAAACCTGTATATGTGCCATGGTTTTCAGGACGCATGGAAACTGAAGCTGCAAAAGTTCTTGGCGCGGATCTTTTCGGAGCAACTGAAGTTGCAACACTAAAATATAATGATAAGTCAGCCTTTAAGACCGTTTGCCGACAATTAGGCGTGTCTGTTGTTGAAGGTACTGTATTTGAAATGCATCCTGAAAACAATAATAATCGTATAGACATGAAAAACATTATTAACGGCTATCTGGCATCCTCTAAGACTGTTATTATTCGCGGTACTTTGGGTGAAGCTGGTATGTCGTTATATAAGACCCAGGGCAATGATATTTCACAAATATATCAAGAAATTGCAATTAGTGGCGAAAAATCTATTATCATTGAGCCTTTTCTGGACGTCTTGTCTTCTCCGAATGATCAGTGGGTAATCAGCAGAGATGGAAAAATAAACTCTATTGGTATGCGGGATCAAATAATCGAAAAAGGTATGGTACACATTGGTACTCTCAAAGGAGCAAAAACTTCACCGGATATTTTAAATTACATTACCAAAACATCTATAAAAATTGTAAACAATATGGCTGAATCCGGATATCGGGGTGTAGTCGGTATCGATTATATTGTATCGGATGATGGGATATTTCCAGTTGAAAATAACGCTCGTTTTAACGGCTCCTCTTATGTGAACATGATCGTAGATAACATTGAAGAATTAATTTCCCCCATTCCATACTGGAAATTTATAAAAATCAAGACATCCGCATGTTCATTTATTGAGCTTACGAAACGTATTAAACCAGTACTTTATGACGGCAAAAAATTAAATTCCGTATTTCCTTTTAGCTGCGATACATTGCCGTTGTCCGGCGATTTTGCCGTTATACTCTTAGCCGAGAACATGGACGAGATTTTCAACATGGAAGAGTCCTTGAAAGAAATGGGAGTAGAAAGGAACTGATCAAACCTATATACATTCTTCTCTTTGACGCCTTTCATATTGCCTGTTCCAGCAGTTGTCCATTCTCCTTCAACCAGATCTTTGCCTTTTCCATCGTCGGAGATTGTGCACGGACAATGTTGTTGAATTTAGGCGTGTGGTTGGTCTCGATGAGGTGGGCAAGTTCATGGACGATGATGTAATCGATGACAAACATCGGCGCTTTTATCAGACGCCAGTTGAAATTGACGTTGTTATTCACGGTGCAGGATCAGCAACGTCTGTAAGGTATTGCTTCCCGTCGGCAGCTTCCATTTTCAGTCAGTTACATTTTGTAACCGACTCACTTTCCTCTTTATTCAGGCGGTTTTTCAAAACCTTCCAATAGTTTCTTGCTGCCTGATAATCAGGCTGCTGTATCAACACCTGAATTATGTCAACTACAGAGAAATACCATGTTTCAGATTCCTCATCATATACTCTGCGGATTTTGTAATCTTCAAATACAGGAAGCGAGTTTTCTTTCATATTCTGTCCCCCTTATTCCATCTGGAAGTAAGAAGTTTGAAATCAGATTGGTGCCTCTTTTGAAGATTCTGAGGTGTGTTATCCGATCTCATGCACTAGTAGCCTCCATTTCTTTCAGCAAGGCAGTGATACGGTAAGGCGGGGTGTAGGAGGCAGTCATGGTTTGCCCTTCCTTACGACCCAATAGCCGCCTTTGGCAGGTCCGACACGTTCAATGTCCCCCGTTTCCCGCAATTTTCGAAGGGCGCGCTCGATGGCGCTGGTGGATTTTCCGATTTGCTTTGCCAGCTTTGCAATCGAAAGACTGCTATCCTCTCTGAGTAAGGCAATAATCCGATCCGGCGTTTTCTCCAGCGTTTTCTCCAGCGTTTTTCCTGTCAGCGTGACTTGGGTATGGAATTTCACCATCAATCCCGATGCGTCGGTACGGTATTCGGGAACCGGCACACCTGCCGCTTTGCATTCTTGGTTGATTTTCTCAATGCCCCGCCCCCAAGATTCAATCATCCCAGCCCGGAAGAAGGCATTGGCAATCAATGGGTTAAAGGGCTTGGACGCATGCTTCGACAGCAATTGCTCCACTGTCCAGTTATCGGGTAATTGGCCGTCATTCCAAAAATAGATCTTGTTATCGTACACGCTGATTTGAATAGGTGAACCGCCACTGTAGTCTTTGTGTACAATGGCATTCAACAGGGCTTCACGCAGGGCGGCCTTGGGGAAAGGGAATTTTTCAACACGACTGATCCCTTCGTAGCTGATGGCCGCCCGCAGGTATTTTGTAAGCAATAAATCCATTGCTTTTTCGGCCTGGACAAACAGGCTGCCATGGATGTCGTCCTGATACAGCAGATCGGCGTCTGTGCGGAAATAACCGATTTTTATGTAGGCTCCAACAATCCATTTTTCCGGATCGTTATGAAAAAGCAGTATAGCGGCACGCTTGAGGTAGTCACCTTCCTTCAAGTTGAGATTATCGATCAGTAAGGCATTGCTTTGCGCCAGAACCTCATCGCTGACGCGTCCGCTTTTGGTCGCATTGGTGCGAAAGATATTGAATGATTCGTCTTTAAAATCGGCCACGTCAACCCGCGGCACAGGCACTCCATCCCAGTGTTTTCCCTGCTTCTTGAGCAAAAACCTGTCGAGGGCCGCCCCTTTCAGTTCCTGTTTGGTGCTGCCGCTGCGATAGTGATACTCCCCTTTGTAGCTGATGGGATAGGGATAAGGCTCCCCCACAATTTCAAGCAATTCTTTACCCTGTTCAACGCGCAGATTGACATCGACAATAATCCCCAGAATGTCCCGGATTTTATTGGGTATATCTTCCAACAGTTTCTTGGCGTTGGCCACACCCAGCACCGCGCCTTTATCATTTTTGCCAATGATCAGCCTACCGCCCTGTGCATTGGCAAAACCGCAGATCCAGCGGATATATTCATCACGCCAAGACTCTTTCCACTCAATTGTTTGGTTTTCTCTGGGATTCATACGCTTGCAACCTCCGTATCGTTCAGCAAGGCGGTGAAGCGCTTCTTGCCCGTGAGCAGGTCTTGCATGAGGGAAATTATGTCCCGGTCTGGCCTGTTTAGGTGAGATTGCAAGGATTTTTTGACATCGTCGCGTTCGTCGTCCATGGTAAAGCCTTTGATGATGTATTCGCGCAACCACCGGGTAGCCCAGATGCGAAACTGCGTGTCCAGGTGGGATTTCACCCGGTAGCCGACTGAAATGATGACATCGAGGTTGAAGTAATCGACC
>JAUWRA010000193.1 GCA_030610815.1 Methanosarcinales archaeon | reverse complement strand
TCCTTTTCAACCAGTTTGAGATAATTGCTGCGAACCTGTTCCAAAAATGCTATCTTTTCGAACTTGGTCTGGTGATCGCGATTACCCACCCTTGTAATGGCAGTTGCGGGATTGACATCCAGCAGAATAGTAAGGTCTGGCACTACAGTCCAGCCTTTATGGAGTCCCATCACCCATTCCAGGGGATGGTCTACAGTTCCTTTCAGGGTGGCGCCCTGATATGCATACCTGCTGTCCGAATACCGGTCCGAGATCACGATCTTGTTATCTTTTAGTGCCGGTTTAATAGTAGTGCCCAGGTGGTGGGCATGGTCTGCAATGAACAGGAATAGTTCTGCCAGCGGGTCAGTTTCGGATTTTATTGCACGGTATACTGCTTCCCCTATCCAGCCATTAGTAGGTTCCCTGGTAAAAACCACATCAGGGTTATCCTGGAAATGATGATGTAATCGTTTTAGGATAGTGGATTTTCCTGAACCGTCAATCCCTTCAAGCGTGATCAGTTTTCCTCTCATCTGTAAACCTCAAAAATCAAATAAAGAACTCTGGTTCTTTTTCTCTGTTGCAACAGAGTCTGCATTATCTACATCTGTGTGGCTAACATCAGTTTCATCTATTCCTTCTGTTCCATCTTTTTCATCTGTTCCTTCTGTCCCGCCAGTTCCTTTAGTTCCATTAAATTCCAATAAACTGTTTACCTGCATTTTTTCTGTTTTTTCCTTGCCAAACCCACCAAACACCTCAATATCATGCTCGATCTCATCCTTGATCAATTGCTGTGCCTCATCGTATATCTTTCCCACTTTCTTTGTAGTGGGTTTTGTATCCATCAGGAATGCGATCTCATCGGGATTGAGTTTCAGTTCAGCAGCCAGTCCAACAGAATGGACCTTGCTTTTCATTAAATGCTTGAAGAACCATATCAGGTCTGTCCTGGCATAGGCACCTGATACATGACATATTCCCCCTATCTTCCCGGCAAGCGAGTCCCTTATATTGCGCTTTGCCCTGGTCTGCCCCAGTTTTCTCCAGAACTGGGGGGCCTGGTATTTGTTATATCCCGAATGGCTGTGGGTCCTGACAGCCGATACACCCCCTGTCATTAACAGGCTGGCATAACGCCAGAGGCCGTAGTTCTGCCTGCGGCGCACCCTGCCCAGGAACAGGTCGGCCCTGGCAAGCTGAAAATAACCGGCAGCCATATCGTGCGCATCTTTGTATCCGATGGGAAGGTTCTCGTCGATCCAGTTTATCAGGTTATCAGGGCTCTCGTCCACCTGCCAGGCAGCCTGCTGGGCAGATCTCATATCTGCGGCTTTGAATACATGATCCATTAACTTGAACACTGTTTCCTTTACATCCCTGGGTGCAGTGATAATATCATCTACTTCCAGTTCGTGCTTACCTATGGACATGGCCTGCAGGTCATTGATAGCACTACGCAGGTCGCCGTTGGCACTGTCAGCAATAGTTTCTATGACCCCGACACCCACCATTATGCCTTCATTTTTACATATTGCTTTTAGTGCGGACACAATAGTAGTGCTGTTTATTGTCCTGAACTGGACTGGTTTGCAGGCCAGCCGCAGTGCCGGGTCCATTTGATAATATTCATTTGCGATGAGTATAACTGGCTGGGATGTACCTTTGACCACACTGATAATGGCTCTGGCACCGCCCCGGTCATAGTTGCCGTGCAGGTTGTCTGCCTCGTCCAGTATGATAAGCCGCCGTCCTGATGTGCCGTCAAAGGTCCCCATCCGGCTGGCAGAACCTGCAACTTTCTGGATGATACCTGCAGTCCTCTGGTCGCTGGCGTTCAACTCTATTACGTCCCATTCCATCTGGTAGGCCAGGGCATAAGCGGCTGATGTCTTACCAACTCCGGGCTTGCCGTAGAATATCAGTGCCTTGTCCTTTGGAACTCCCGTTTCCCATTTGTTGGCCCAACTGACGAGGTCATTGATAATGGTACGATGGCCTGCTATTTCGGTAAGGTTTTTTGGGCGGTACTTCTCTGCCCATTCTGTGGGCTTTTCCGTCATCAGTACTATGTACTCAGAATTAGTGATAAATTATTCCTTTTGGTTCATACCGCGTCTTTGTCGGATTAAAATCAAATCGCTACCAGTCAAGCACCTCTATTTTCGAGTCTGTTCTACAAATATTTAAGTGGGATTGACATTTAGTCCTTCTCATACCCAATTTTCACACAGTCTGCATCCTCAACCGGAGTTTCCCTGAGCTTATTTGTGACAGTCACTTCCAGCAGGTAATGTTAAGATTTTTATCTGATTAACTGATATATTGATTTATGGCAATGATCTCTGCAAGGAAAAGGCTTGAATCAATCGAGAGTAATGTCCTGCCTTCTATGTTTGCCGGAATAATAATTAAAGATGAGAAATGGATGAAAAAAACACTTGAAAAAACCCTGCCTAATCTTGAAAAAAAGGCCATTGAACTGGCATTGAAATGCAAGGCAGAAGGGGAATGCAGTGAAAATGAACTGTTGTGTGATGAAACCAGGATCAGGGAATTATTCAAGGAAACCCGCTCAAAACTCGAAAAAGAATTTTTGGTAAGGACAGGTATAGGTTAAGGTTCTGTTTTTTAGCGGGCATGCAGATTGAAATGCGAAGAACGTCTGTTGCCAACCGAGGATGAGGTTGGTTAGTTTGTGGTCACGGACGCCCGGACGTCGCTATGCTCTGTCCTGGGCATCGGAAGAATGCTCTTGATTTTGTCCATACATTATTTTATCCTGCAATCAAGGGCAAACTAAGATTCCAGTGGAAGAAAAAGTTCAAAATGAAATTATAAAATTTTATTTCACAGTATTTTTAAGAATTTCTTCTACTATTCTATAAACTTGAGTAGAAGGATTGCTTTCAACACTTATTAGCTCAATATTATTTTTTCCATGTAATTTGTTCAATTTTTTTGCATTATTAATTGCTTCTGATCTTTCAATACCTTCGCCACATTCGTTGTGATATAATATAGTTTTTATGACATAGTCATTCCAACACTACCCAAAATCCAGCGATTTTTTCCGTTTACTAACCAAACTTATTTAATATATGCGTGCATATAGTATCTTATGGGCC
>JAUWRA010000072.1 GCA_030610815.1 Methanosarcinales archaeon | reverse complement strand
CGAGAAGGGGGCTGGCGATGCTATTGTGGCTGCTATTGAGCGGGATATCAGGGAGGGGAAGGTGCTGACCAAGGATATGGGCGGTAGTGGGGGTACTTCTGATGTGGGGGATGAGATTGCCAGGCTTGTGAAGGAGATGGCGTAAAGGCGGCAGGGGTTGTGGGGGGGTATGCAGGAGGATTACCTGTATATCCTGGAGAATAAGGTCGCAGGGTATGAGGGGGAGCACAGGGAGCTGATTACTGCGGCCCCTGATATCCTCAGGCTGCTGAATGATTTGCTGGGATACGAGGGGCTGACCAGGGAACACAGGCAGCATATCACGGCTGCGATTGCTTATTTTGTATCGCCTTATGATGTGCTTTCTGAGCCGGTGTTTGGGTATATGGGGTACATAGATGACCTGTACCTTGCCTCGTATACTTTGAGGAGGGTGCTGGATGACCTGCCTGTTGATGTGGTGGCGGGGTTCTGGAAAGGGGATGGTAACCTGCGCTCTGTTGTGGATGAGGTCTATGATACGTCGTCCCGGCTGCTGGGGTCAAAGGTGGGGGAGATACTGGTGTATGTGGGACTGGAATGAGTAGATATGGGGGCTGTAGGTTGTATGGGGGGTATAGGTGAATGCGAAATGTCTATACATGCTTGGACGGGGACGGTAGGAATTAATAATAACAATTTTTAAATTACTTTAAGGCGCACAAAGTAAAAAAAGATTGTACTTATGTTAATTATACAAGATGAAAGTAGTGATAAAAAAACTGTAAATGGATGGACAAGTTGGAAAAACGAGCAAGGTAAAACACTTGCTGATTTATACGAGAAAAATATCTGAAAATATGTTTTAAAAATAATTAAATTTAAAAAATTTATTGGGGATATATCATTTAATGAATACTGATAAACTAAGAATCTTTTTTAGTTACTCGACAAAAGATAAAACAATTATAGCACTTCTCAAAGATTCTTTGGAACGATGTGGATTTGAAGTTTTTGTAGCACATGATGAGGGGGCTATTGAACCTGCTGTTGAATGGCAAAATGATATTATAGATAATATAAAGAAGTGCGACATATTTATACCATTTATCACAAAAAATTTTAAAGAATCCGAATGGGCAGACCAAGAAACAGGTATGGCAATAATTAATGAAAAATTTATATTACCTCTTGGAGTGGATTTATATCCATATGGTTTTATTGGAAAAATTCAGAGTCTGAAAGTAAATAAGAAAAAAAGTACTTCGAAAATATCCCGTGGATTTGAAACTTACATTAAAGATGAATTGCCTGCTGAAATTTTTAAAGTACTCGTAAATGTACCAAAATTTGAAGGACGTATATTTGACATGTTCATCAAAAATCTAAGAATAGTTGAATCCTTTGAACGTGCAAATAATTTAGTTAGATTAATTGAGCAATTTAATAGTCTCACACCTAAACAAGTTAAACAAATATACCAAATAACAAAAGAAAATAGGCAAATTCGTGAAGCTTATATAGCAAAAAGAATATTGAACAACTTTTTTAAAAAATATAGAGAGAATTCGAAGAATGACGAATAAATAAGAATAATGAAGCTTTTAAAATAAGGTGATTAGTGAAAAACCGTACCGATTTAGCAGAATATTATGTTAAACATCAATTTATATAAGTCTTCATTTCTGTGATTAAATCACTCTATTTAGTACCGGATAATTCGAATTATAATATAGAGCAAACCCAAAAAAAGTAAGAATTCCGAGCATTCTCCCGATGCCCCAGATTTAAGTGTTAGTGAAATATGGGGTCGGTAACTCTTAGATAGCAGGTTTTATGTTCGGTTTGAAAATTGGAATCCGAGATAGCAATATCAAATATGATTGAGCCACATTCATGGAAAGATACCGATAGATATGTTGCGTTTCAAATTTATATCGAAATGTTAATAGTCCAAGTAACATATCACTGTTTAATTAAGAATACTGGGGTATCCACTTAACTCCCGAAACTTCATATAAGTGGAAAAGTTTAATGTTGAGTAATGCCAGAAGCAGACGTGGACGAGCCTAGGACATGGAACCAGTTTATGGACTGGTTCTCAACGGGAGTTAAGTGGATACCCCACTATAGACAATATACATTGAGGTTTTATTATGAGTGGAGATGTGAAGAATCCTTACGATAATGCCTGCGGGCAGATTAAGATATGCGCAGCACAGATGGACATGGATCCCGGGCTCTATGAGATACTCATCAGTCATAAAATGATACATACAGTCTCCCTGCCAATTAAAATGGATAATGGGGAGATAAAGGTCTTTACCGGGTACCGCGTCCAGCATAACGATGCCAGGGGACCCTATAAGGGCGGTATCAGGTATCATCCTGAAGTGTCCATGGATGAAGTAAAATCCCTGGCAATGGGGATGACATGGAAATGCGCGCTCATCGACATACCTTACGGCGGCGCAAAGGGCGGCATCGTCTGCAATACAAAGGAAATGTCCATTGGTGAGAAGGAACACATAACCAGGCGCTACACTACCATGATATCCCAGTTCATCGGTCCCTACAGGGATGTGCCTGCGCCTGATATGTATACAGATGCCCAGACCATGGCATGGATGATGGATACCTATAGTGTCATAAAGGGATATTCTGTTCCGGAAGTGGTGACCGGCAAACCTATCGGGTTGGGAGGAAGCGAAGGACGTGCTGAGGCTACCGGACGGGGCGCGGCAATAATCCTGAGGGAGACTGCAAAGACCCTGGGTATGAAACTGAAGGATTCAACTGTTGTGATACAGGGTTTTGGTAATGTGGGTGTTAATGCTGCAATGACGTTGAACAGTATGGGATGCAGGATTATCGGAGTAAGTGATTCAAGAGGCGGTATATATGATCCCGACGGTCTAAACCCCAGTAAGGTTTTTGCCCATAAATTGGAGACCGGTTCGGTTGAGGGTTTCCAGAGAAGTGAAACCCTGACCAATGAAGAACTCCTTGAACTGGAATGCGACTTCCTTGTACCTGCTGCACTGGGGCACCAGATCACAATGAAGAATGCAGGAAATATCAAAGCGAAGGTGATCGTTGAGGGTGCCAATAACCCCACCACGACCGAGGCAGACGAGATACTTGATAATAACGGGATATTACTGGTCCCTGATATTCTTGCAAACTCAGGTGGTGTCATGGTGAGCTATCTTGAATGGGTGCAGAATCTAAACCGCCAGCACTGGAGCCTGACAGAGGTTAACCAACAGCTTGAGGCAAAGCTGGTATCATCATTTAAGAATGTATGGGATGCGAAAGAGGAAAAGGGGCTGAATATGCGGGATACCAGCCTTGCCATCGGGGTAAGCAGGGTGGCCGATGCGATCAAGATGTTGGGACTATTCCCTTAGGGACTGCTAAGAAATAAGTTGGTAAATTTAACAGAAAATTTGTGTAGATACACAGCACATACGCCAATATGAATTATTGTTTGCTGCATAACAATCGATAAAATATTAACCGCAGATAAACGTACTATTATACCTTTTGGTTTGTTCAGCACGAGGCAGGGCAGCTACCGCTAGAAAGAATTTGGTTGGTTCATATCACCGCAATTTTACCTGCATCTGTGATGGAATATCCGTCCTCGCCTGTGATGTATCCCATTGCCTTGAGTTCCCGCAGGTGGTTGTATGCCATGCCTTTTGAGATGCCGACACCTATGGCTATATCCTGGACTGAGTTCACTCCTGACTTGATGTGTTCGAGGATTATCTTTTTAGTGTCAGAAATGTTGAAACTGAGTATGGGAAAGTCTATGATGAAGTTGTCTTCTTCGGTCACATAAACGATACGTTTTACCATGTCGCTTCGTGTGTACGCGCCAAAGAGTGCCCCGAAGGCCTGGGGTTTTCTGCCGCCTGAGACGTTTATCATGATGTGGTTGCCCCGGGCGTGTTCTTCTTCTATGAGGTTTGCTACGTCCTGCGCGACTTGGACGGGGTCGTAGAGGGAAGTGTTCTTTTTCTGGATATCGATTATTTTGCCGAAGGTGTCTTCTATGGTCTGTTCAGAGCGAAGCTTTTTTTCGACTGTCCCTTCTTCTGTGAGGAGGATGAGTTTTGACGGGGAAAGACGGGTGACACAAACTATGACTGGTTCGAGTGTGTAGATTGTGGAGATGAGTGTGAGGTTTGCCATTTGGTATTGTTATCGTGTTAGTGCAATATATGTTTTGTGTATGAATTATGGTGTAGTTATTGTATTTTGGTGGAAATGTACATATGAAATATATGTTAGTATATGGTTACTATATATATATCTATTACAGTTGGAAATGAAAAGGTCCACATTAATTTGGCATGATTTAAAAACTAATGATTGTGCGGGAGTGATAGTTCTTGACAATTTAATTCACGGATGTCAAAATGCCATCAAAAACTACACCTTATTAATGGGTCGATGTCAATTTTGTCACAGCGTTTTTAATCTCTTCATCCGCTTGATCCGCTTCAATCCGGCGCCGGGTTGTCTCAAATTTAGCATATTCTGTTTTAGCCAATTCATGGGCAAGTTCTGCTGAGATTGTACCGGCATTCTTTAAAATATCCTGTTCGTTCAAAGATAGGAACGAATCGAGTTTTGCTATCCAGTCTCCCATATACATCACTTTTCTGCGCTTGGCCTGAAGTTCTGCAAAATCGAGATACTGTCCAACAAGAAGTTCCAATGTGCTGATCTCTTCCTTATTGAGATAGTTTTTTGCCACTCCTACATCGGTTTTTGTCAATACACGGCCTCGCCTTGCACCTTTCCATGTTGTCAGTCCCATATTGGGATGTGTGGCGTCTGCTCGACCGTGAATTAACTCCGCGGCTGTTTTACCGGTCGCCGCATAGAGCATTTTATTCTGAACAATGGCGTAAAACTCCTGTGTCATGGGATTTTTCGGATCATAATCTGCACTGGTTAGGTAGATATCACGTACCTTCTGATAAAATCGTTTTTCCGATGCGCGGATTGCCCGAATGCGCTCAAGGAGTTCATCAAAGTAATCGACTCCGCCGGGTTCAGAAAGCCGTTCATCATCAATGGTAAACCCTTTTACTACGTACTCGCTAAGGCGTTCGGTTGCCCATTGCCGGAACTGGGTGCCGTGGTGGGACTTTACACGATAACCGACCGCGATAATTGCTTCAAGCCGGTAGAGTTTTGTTTTATAGGCTTTTCCGTCGGCGGCAGTTGTCAAGTATTCCTTGACAACTGAAGATTCTGATAACTCCCCTTCTGTGAAGATATTTTTTAAATGCAAACTGATATTCTGTTTGGTTGTCTGAAAAAGCTCTGTAATGGCGAGTTGAGAAAGCCATACTGTTTCACCTTCAAGCCGCACTTCAATCCGGTGTTTCCCGTCCTGGGTTGTGTAGAGAAGTATTTCACTCATTGGGGGTGCAAGTTCTGAAGAGGTTGTCCTTTTTTTCATATTTCAACCGCCTGTTCAATGAGTTATCCCACACGGTGTCTGGCTTGTTCGAGGGCATAGATTGTGGAGATTAGTCATTTGGTAGTGTCATTGTGTTAGTATAATATATGTTTTGTGTATATGATGTGGTGTAGTCTATTGCACTCCAATGGATAGATATATATGTAATACATGTTAGTATATAGTTACTATTGACATGAGCAATACAATTATAAATTAAACGGTTTATCTTGATTTTTATATGTCCAAAACGTACTTATTTGTGTATTAAAGGGATGAGAGGGTAACAGTTTTATCCACGGGAACGTATCCCAAACAGAATTTTTGTTATCCCTCTCGCCTACTTTTATAGTAGGCTACAAGGTATTTTTTATTACTTTTGCAATAAGGTGTATATACGAACAGGATCGACAGGATATACCGCAACGTCAACATCCTGTAAATTCGGTCAAAATACCATGCTTTTTAAAGTGGATACAAATACGTTAATCCTTACACACAGGACTCTTCCTGAGCCAGTCGATATCTGACTGGTACAGCGTCCGGAGGTCACGCAAACCCAGTCTAAGCATTGCCAGCCTGCTGACACCCAGGCCCCATGCCAGAACAGGATACTTGATACCCAGGGGTTCGGTGACCTCCTTACGGAAAACACCGGCACCGCCCAGTTCTATCCAGCCCATACCCTCGATATACACTTCCGGTTCCACGCTGGGCTCGGTATAAGGGAAATAGGCAGGCCTGAACCTGACATCGGCAAACCCTACCCTGTGATAGAACTCGGTCAGCAGCCCAAGCAGGTTTGAAAAGCTCATACCCTCATCCATGACCACACCCTCAAGCTGCTCGAACTCCGGGGTATGGGTAGGGTCAATGGTCTCCCTGCGGTATGCCCTGTCGATGCAGAAAGCCTTTACAGGCGGGTCAGGGTTGTCTGCAAGATATTTGATGGTATTGGCTGTAGTGTGGGTGCGCAGTACATTCTTTTTAGCCTGCTCCCTGCTCCACTTGCCCCCCCATCCCTTGCTGTCGATATCGCCACCGTGTTCGTGCATGGCAGCCACGGAATCAGTGTATTCGGGGGGCACATCACCGGTGCTGTCCAGGTAGAAGGTGTCCTGCATATCCCGGGCAGGGTGGTCCTGGGGCTGGAACAGGGCATCGAAATTCCAGAAACTGCTCTGGATTATCTCGCCCTTGATCTCTGTGAATCCCATCTCAAGGAAGATCTGGCGCATCTCATCTATGAGCCTCTGGTACGGGTGTGTCTTGGCACCGTAAACAGGCTGCACAGGTGCATTGATGTTGTAAGGCCTGAGGTGTTTATCCTTCCAGCTGCCAGTCCTGATAAGGTCTGATGTGAGCTGGGCCACCTCTTCTTCCAGGGTGATACCAGCCTGGAATATTACCGCACCCTGTTTTGTGATAGTGATAGTTCGTGTCTTTTCTTCACTGACCTCTATTAGGTTACGCTTGACAAGGTCTTTTTTCACACCCTTCGAAATTGCAGTAAGGGTACCTGCCTTTAGACCGGCCAGGACCTCTTCATCCTCTCCCTGCGGTGGAATGTCGCCAGGGACAAGGTTACCTTCTTCGATTTGGGCCCAGCCTTTTTTGCGCAGCCAGCCCAGTGCTATTCCGACAAGTTTCTGGCCGAACTCATCCTTTAAGGCATCAATGGGTGTGGGTGATGTGACCTTTTCGATGACCTGCCGCTCTGGCAGGCCCGAACTAACATATTCTTCCCCTTCCTTTGTCAGGTTGTATTTCTCAGTTGTAAACTCAGATACCTGTAACAGTCCCTTTTCCTCAAGCAGGAATGCACCCTGCATGGCAGCTTCCACGTTGAGTCCTGATATTGCTGATAATTCTTTCGGGTCTGCTGTCTCCAGGTCTCCCATTGACAGCAGTACCTGTTTTTCATTAGGGGTCAGATCGGATTGGGTAACATCGGCCATTGTTTTCCACCTTGGTTTTAGGGTATATACTCCCCTATAAAAGACTTAAAACTATCCGTATGTATCCGGATATCAGTACAAATGTTTTTTAACCATTAACCTGCATTATTCTCAAGCCCAATATATTTCAGGGGGTCCGGTGATGAGCAAATTAATCGTAATGGTATTTCTAATATCTATATTACTTGTCCAGTCAAGTGCAGGAAACATTCCGCCTAATATCTGGACATTCACTGATGACTATTTCACAGCATATGGCAGTCCCGAGATGGTGGTAAGTATTGCAGGCAGCCCTGAATATGACAGGGATGAGACCTCTACCATACTGGTCCGGGTCATGAACCAGGGCAAGATAACAGGTTTCGAATCCGAGGACAAGCCAGTTGGTTCCAATGAGATCGCACTCTCAAAGATAGAACAGCAGCTGGAATACGACATTACTACGGCTGTGGGAGTAGTGGCTTGTTTATCGGCAGAAGATGCTCCGGTAGACATTAAAACACCGCCCCAGAGCGCAGGTACCCTGGTGTCGGGACAGGTCTCATCGCCCCTGGTCTTTGAGATCAAGATCTGGGACAGTGCCCCTGCAGGGAAATACACACTGGAAGTAAACCTTACCTACCAGTTCCAGAAAGATGTCCAGGTGGACGGGAATGCATCCAACAACCAGATCGACTACAACATGCTGTACCAGCATGTCAACGAGACCCATGAGATTTTTATAATTATCAAAGAACAGGCCGATTTCGAAGCCACAGAAGTGACCAGTGACCTCCTGCCTGGAAAGCCCGGAATCCTCAGCATAACATTCCAAAACACAGGGGAAGAAACAGCCTCCAGGGCCTCAGCCAGACTGAGATTGTCAGACCCGCTCAGCAGCACGGATTATACCGCTTTTTTGGGAGATATGGAACCAAGTGACCAGGTCCAGGCCAGGTTCAACATAGATGTGGACCCTGATGCCATACCTAAAGCATATTCTGTTAAAGCCGAGATCGAATACGAGGATGCAGAAGGACAGATGAGAATATCAGATATTATCTATGTCCCGGCACAGGTCAGGGACCAGGAGGAAGGGATGGGTATATTTGGCAATCCACTGTTGTTGGGCGCTGGCTTGATAGTAATAGCTGCATTGATATTCATTTACATGAAACGGCGGGAAGGTGGCAGTAGCAGTGGCAGTGAATAGTGATGTAATTATCACTGTGGAGAACCTGGTCAAGAGGTATAACAGTCATACTGCAGTAGATGGGGTTTCCTTTGAGATCAACAGGGGTGAGATATTCGGGTTGCTTGGCCCCAACGGTGCAGGCAAGTCCACCATCATCTCAATTCTGTGCTGTCTGCTGCAGCCCACCATGGGTAGTGTGGTAATCGACGGATTAGATATCCGGAAGAATGCCAACAGCATAAAGAAGATCATAGGCGTGGTGCCCCAGGAGATCAGCCTGTATCACACACTGACGGCAAGGGAGAACCTGGCTTTTTATGGAAAGATATACGGGCTGTCAGGCAGGGCACTGAAGACACGGGTAGAAGCACTACTGGATATGGTCGGGCTGACCGAGCGGGCAGACGACCTGCTGGAAGGCTACTCGGGTGGTATGAAGCGCAGGATCAATATCGCTGTTGCACTGCTCCACGAACCCAGAATATTATACCTGGACGAACCCACAACAGGTGTTGACCCCCAGAGCCGCAGGAAAATATATGATACCATCCAGGACCTTAACCGCCAGGGTATGACAGTGCTTTTAACCACACACCAGATGGAGGATGCAGAGAAATTATGCCACCGCATAGCCATAATGGACAAGGGGAAGCTAATAGCCCTGGATACACAAAATGGACTGCTGGAACTTGTGGGTAAAAGTGATATGATCCATGTGCTGGCACCGGAGATATTACCTGAACCTGTGGAATCTATAAAGCGCATGCCCAATGTCCAGAAGGTATCGCTGGATGAAGGGAACATGACAGTTCAACTGTTACGTGGCAGGGAGTCGCTGGTAGGAATTATCGATATCCTGACATCTTCAGGAACACAGGTGGAGTCTATCTATATCAAAGAACCTGACCTTGAGACGCTATTTCTTCACCTGACCGGGACAACGCTGAGGGGGTAGGATATGAAGTTCCATATCATCGCTGCCAAGGACCTGAAGATCATACTGAGGGACCGAAATGCCCTCCTGATGATGTTCCTTGTGCCAATGTTGATAATATCTGTTTCAGGGCTGGCACTGGGCGGTGAGTCCCAGCAGAACATAAAGATCGGTGTACTAATAGTGGACCTGGACAACGATGATATATCCAGGGGATTTGTAGAGTTCCTGGAAGATGTTGATATCCTGGATGTGGATATGGAATCAAATGAGTTCGCTGCCAGGGATAGGGTCAAGAACCAGGAATACGGCAGGCTGATAATTATCCCACTGGGTTTTACTGAATCAGTTATGACGGGACAGGATACCGGATTGCTGATCATTACAAACCCTACTGAGGAATCGCAAAACACAGTCCTGGAAAAGATAGTAGAAGCTTATGCCAACAGGATATCAACCAATGTTGTGGTTGTAAAAACAGTAAGTGCATATGGTATCCCGGTCTATACAGAGGAGCAGATACTGGAAATTATTGATACAGCAGAACAGTTCGTGCAGCCCTCGCCCGTGGAAGTGACAATTGAAAGTACCACATCTAATCTGGCAGAATTCTCGTCCTTTACCCAGTATGTACCTGGGTTCGCTGTTATGTTCCTCCTGTTCACCACCGTACAGATCGGATCTATAAGCCTGATAAAAGAACGGGAAGCAGGGACAATGAGACGGCTGGTAACCGCCCCCATCAGCAGTGTAGAGATCATCGGGGGAAAGATCGCAAGTACATTTGTAAGGGGATTTGTGCAGCTTACTGTCCTGATGTATTTTGGAAATGTGGTCTTTGACCTGGACCTTGGCAGTGATACGCTGGCCCTATTGATACTGATAGCTGCAATCACACTGGCATCCACGGGCCTTGGGCTAATGGTGGCTGTACTGGTGAAAACAGCAGAACAGGCAGATTCAATATCCCTCCTGCTGGTATTGATAATGTCTGCCGTGGGTGGTTCATGGTGGCCGCTGTTCATTGAGCCCCAGTTCATGCAGGATATGGCACATTTCACAATAACGGCATGGGCTATGGAAGGGTTCTATGACCTGTTGTATTTTGACCTGGGACTGGCCGGGATATTAAGAGAAGTGGGTATGCTTATGCTGATGATGATAATATTTTTTGGAATTGCTATTAGCCGGTTCAAGTTCGAATAAACCGGTAGTTCAGAAAAAGATAATCCGGCAAAAGGTATCCACTTCAAAAAGTATATTCAAATGCAAAATTAATGTAGACACAGATTTCACCGATTACACTGATTTTCACAACCACTATCAATCTGTGTAATCAGTGTAATCTGTGTCTCAAAATTCAGGGCACTATGGTTAATTATACTAAACCGCATCTGTTTTTTGTAACTTTCTGCCACAGAGAGCACAGAGAACACCGAGATGCTTTTTCCGCTCAAAACTCCTCTCTCTGTGCTCTCTGTGAGCTCTGTGGCAGTCATATGAAGTTCCAAAATATACTTGCGGAGTAGTATACAATTTAATTTGAAGGGGATACGGTAAAAGATAGTTTAGATGAAGTACGAAAGCAGCGCATTGCCGAACAGCATCAGGATGACAAACTTTAGCAATTTACCTGAAAAACATCCCAGCGTATATAGCCGCACAGGGAATCTGGAGAATCCTGCAACAAATGTGACCACCTCAAAAGGAAACGGAGTAAGTGCACCAAGGAATACTACTATAATGCCTATCCATTCATGCAGCTTGAACCAGCCGTTAATTTGCTCCCCTATTCCAATTTTATTGAACCTCCCGGCAATAGCCTCACTCCCT